>NZ_JBIAGB010000031.1:0-82167 GCF_042869575.1 Streptomyces sp. NPDC006925 | reverse complement strand
CACGCTGTTGAGTTCTCAAGGAACGGACGCTTCCTTCGAAACCAATCGGTTCTGACGATGCAGCACCGGTTTCTCCGGACGTTTGCCCTTTCGCTTCTTCCCAAGCCTACCACCGGATTTTCAGTGGTCCGAACCGCTCCGCGTCGAGGCGCAACGGCCAACGGGCCGAAATCGAGGAGGATTTGGGAGTGCTGCCGACACCTGGGTGCCCGGCAGGCATACGACAGTACAGTGGGCCGCGCGACAGAGGCAAATCGGTTCTGCCCCGGGTCGCGAGCGCAACCGGTCGGGACAGTGACGCACCGGTCCACGACAGGCTGCTGACAAGGCACGACAGGGGGTAACGGGGCGGCCGCGCCTCTTGCGGAATCGGTTGTTCCTATGACTTACGCTTCTGAACGGTACGCCGTCCTGAACAGGTAGCGACGGCGGCTGATCGAGTCTCCGCCCCTGGGAGGTCCCCCAATGACCACCGTGTCGTCCCCGCTGACCGGACGCGCCATCGGCCTGGCCGCCGTGCCGGATCCGGTGTTCTCCGGAGCGATGGTGGGCCCCGGTACCGCCGTGGACCCCGTGCGCGAGCGGACGGAGGCCGTGGCGCCCGTCGACGGGATCGTCGTCTCGCTGCATCCGCACGCGTTCGTGGTCGTGGACTCCGAGGGCCACGGGGTGCTGACGCACTTGGGGATCGACACCGTGCAGCTCAACGGTGAGGGCTTCGAGTTGCTGGCTGCCAAGGGGGACACGGTCACCCGTGGTCAGCCCGTGGTGCGCTGGGATCCGGCGGCCGTGGCGGAGAAGGGCAAGTCGCCCGTCTCTCCGGTCATCGCACTCGAGGCCACCGCGGAGGCTCTCGGGGACGTGCTGGAGGACGGGGACGTCGAGCGCGGGCAGACGCTCTTCGGCTGGAGCTGACGTACGCGCCCGGCCCCTTCTGTCGTGTCGTACCTCCACGCGTCGTCGGAAGTCCCTTCCCTGCGCGTGCGCGGGCCGGGTGGAAACCACTGCGGTGGCCTCGAGGCCGCCGCCGAGCGGAGACGGGTGAGATGGACACAACGCTTCGAGGCGTGGGCGTGAGCCACGGGGTGGCGATCGGCGAGGCGCGACACATGGGCACGGCCGTGCTGGAGCCCCCGGCCAAGCAGATCGCCGCCGATGAGGCGCCGCGTGAGCAGCAGCGGGCGCGGCAGGCGGTGGAGGCCGTCGCCGCCGATCTGGTCGCCCGGGGACATCTCGCCGGTGGTGAGGCGCAGGCCGTGCTGGAAGCCCAGGCCATGATGGCGCAGGACCCCGAGCTGATGTCCGACGTGGAGCGGCGGATCACCGTCGGGAGCACGGCCGAGCGGGCGGTGTACGACGCGTTCGCCGCCTACCGCGCACTGCTGGCCCAGGCGGGCGACTACCTGGCCGGGCGGGTGGCGGACCTGGACGACGTGCGGAACCGTATCGTCGCCAGGCTGCTGGGCGTTCCCATGCCGGGGGTGCCGGACAGCGACCGCCCCTACGTGCTGATCGCGCGGGACCTGGCGCCCGCCGACACGGCGCTGCTGGACACCTCGCTGGTGCTGGGCTTCGTCACCGAGGAGGGCGGCCCGACCAGCCACAGCGCGATTCTGGCGCGGGCGCTCGGCGTGCCTGCCGTGGTGGCGCTCCCCGGCGCGGGTGAGCTGGCCGAGGGCACGGTCGTCGCGGTGGACGGCAGCACCGGTGAGATCGCGGTGAATCCGACCGCCGAGGAGCGGGAGGAGTTGGCCCGCGCGGCCGAGGACCGGAGGGCCGCCGTGGATGCTGCCACGGGCCCGGGTGCCACCTCGGACGGTCACAAGGTGCCGCTGTTGGCGAACGTGGGTGGCCCCGGTGACGTGCCCGCCGCCGTGGAGGCGGGGGCCGAGGGCGTCGGTCTGTTCCGTACGGAGTTCCTGTTCCTGGACGACAGCGAGCAGGCGCCCGGCGAGGACAAGCAGGTCGAGGCGTACCGGCAGGTGCTGGAGGCGTTCCCGGAGGGGCGCGTCGTGGTGCGGGTGCTGGACGCGGGTGCCGACAAACCGCTGAGCTTCCTGACGCCGGCCGACGAGCCGAACCCCGCTCTGGGGGTGCGCGGGCTGCGCACGCTTCTCGACCACCCGGAGGTCCTGCGGGGGCAGCTCAGCGCCCTCGCGAAGGCGGCCGAGGGGCTGCCGGTGTACCTGGAGGTCATGGCGCCGATGGTGGCGGACCGGACGGACGCGCGGGCGTTCGCCGACGCCTGCCGGGAGGCCGGGCTGAGCGCGAAGTTCGGCGCGATGGTCGAGATCCCCTCCGCCGCGCTGCGGGCGCGTTCGGTGCTGCAGGAGGTGGAGTTCCTCTCGCTGGGCACCAACGATCTGGCGCAGTACACGTTCGCGGCCGACCGGCAGGTCGGTGCGGTCTCGCGGCTGCAGGATCCGTGGCAGCCCGCGCTGCTGGACCTGGTGGCCGTCTCGGCCGAGGCGGCGAAGGCGGAGGGCAAGAGCTGCGGGGTCTGCGGGGAGGCCGCTTCGGATCCGCTGCTGGCGTGCGTGCTGACCGGGCTCGGGGTGACCAGCCTGTCGATGGGCGCGTCGGCGATCCCGTTCGTGCGGGCGCAGCTGGCCAAGCACACGCTGGCGCAGTGCGAGCGTGCGGCCGCCGCGGCCCGGGCCGCGGACAGCGGTCCGGACGCGCGGGCTGCGGCGCAGGCGGTGCTGTCCGGGGAGTGACCCGGGCGGCCGCCGTGGAACGGTCGGCCGCAGGAGCGTGGGAGGGCCGTCCCGCTGATGCGGGGCGGCCCTCACGCGCGCGTGGCCGGCCTTCTGCGGCGGTGGGGGGCGCGGTCGGTCAGACGGTGCGCTCGCGGCCGAGCTGCTCGTAGAAGCGGAGCAGTTCGGCGTCGTCGACCGAGCCGGGGTTGACGGCCTTCTCCATGGCGGTGCCCTGGAGGAGGCGTTTGACGGGGACCTCCAGGCGCTTGCCCGTGAGGGTGTGCGGGACGGCGGGAATCTCGATGATCTCGTCGGGCACGTGCCGGGGCGAGAGGCTCTGCCGGATGGTCTGCTTGACGCGGTCCCGCAGCGCGTCGTCGAGGGCGGCGCCCTCCGCGAGGTGGACGAAGAGCGGCATCCAGTAGCCGCCGTCGGCCTGTTCGACCCCGATGACGAGGGACTCGCGGATCTCAGGGAGCCGTTCGACGGCCTCGTAGATGTCGGCCGAGCCCATCCGGACGCCCTGGCGGTTGAGGGTGGAGTCGGAGCGACCGTGGATGACGACCGTGTTGCGGCTGGTGAGGGTGATCCAGTCGCCGTGGCGCCAGACTCCGGGGTACATGTCGAAGTAGCTGTCGTGGTAGCGCGCACCGTCGGGGTCGTTCCAGAACCGGACGGGCATGGAGGGCATGGGCTGGGTGACGACCAGTTCGCCGACCTCGTCCACCAGCGGCCTGCCCTGCGGGTCCCAGGCGGCCAGATCGGTGGCGAGGGAGGGGGCCTGCAGCTCTCCGGTGTGGACGGGGAGCGTGGGGACGGCGCCGGCGAAGCAGCTGCACACGTCGGTACCGCCGCTGACCGAGGCGATCCACATGTCGGCGGCGACCTCGTCGTGGATCCAGCGGAAGCCGTCGGGCGGCAGCGGCGATCCGGTGGTGGCCACGCACTTGACCCGGGAGAGGTCGAAGTCCCGGCCCGGGTGCACGTCCGCCTTGCGGCAGGCCATGATGTAGGCGGCCGAGGTGCCGTAGATCGTCGTACCGGTGCGCTCGGCGACCCGCCACTGGGCCGCCGTGTCGGGGTAGCCGGGGCTGCCGTCGTAGGTGACGACCGTGGCACCCGTGAGGAGCCCGGAGACCAGCAGGTTCCACATCATCCAGCCGGTGGAGGTGAACCAGAAGAAGCGGTCGCCGGGTCCCATGTCGTTGTGCAGGGTGAGCTGTTTGAGGTGTTCGAGCAGGATGCCGCCCTGGGACTGGACGATGGCCTTGGGCAGTCCCGTGGTGCCGGAGGAGTAGAGGACCCACAGCGGGTGGTCGAAGGGCACCTGCTCGTAGCGGGGTTCGGCGTCGAGGGAGGTGAGGTCTGCCCACTCCAGCGCTCCCTCGGGGGCCGGGGTGCCCAGCAGCGGCACATGGACGACCGCGCGCAGGGTGGGCAGTGCGGAGCGGAGTTCGGCGACCGTCGCACGGCGGTCGTGCTCCTTGCCGCCGTAGCGGTAGCCGTCGACGGTGATCAGCACGACGGGCTCGACCTGCTGGAAGCGGTCCAGGACGCTGCGCGCGCCGAAGTCGGGGGCGCAGGAGGTCCAGACGCCGCCGACCGCGGCGGTGGCCAGCAGAGCGACCGCGGCCTCGGGGATGTTGGGCAGATATCCGCTGATCCGGTCGCCGGGGCGGACGCCCAGCCGGCGCAGTTCCTGGGCCAGCGAGGCGACCTGGGAGCGCAGTTGCGCCCAGCTGACCGGGATGGGCTCGTGCGCTTCGTCGACGTGCAGCAGCGCGGGCCCGGCGGCGCGCTCGGGGTCCTCCGCCGGGCGCAGCGCGTGCTCGGCGTAGTTGAGCGTGGCGCCGGGGAACCAGTCGGCTCCGGGCATGGCGGCGTCGGCGAGGACGGTCTCGTACGGGGTGCTGAAGCGGACGCCGGACCAGTCGGCGAAGGCGCCCCAGAAGGTGGCCAGGTGCTCGGTCGACCAGCGGTGCAGTGCGGCGTACGAGGCGACGGGGTCGCTCGGATCGGGCTCCGGTGCGCCGTGGTGCCGGGCCGCCCACTCCTGGAAGCGGGTGAGGCGGGCCGAGGGGAAGGCACCGGGGTCGGGCCGCCAGAGCGCCTCGGGCTGCGAGGTCCGGGCGGTCCTGTCGCTGTGTGCTGCGGTCATGGCGTGGCGGCTCCCTGACGTCCTGTACGCGTCGTCGCGTCCCTTCGCGCGGGACGATGCCATGTGGTCATCCGTTGTGCCAGGGCGGGTGTCACACAGTGCGGCTGTGTGCGGTGTGGGGAGCACACGGCGCGCAGGGTGACCACCGGGTGAACGGCCACTGAACAGCCCTGACGTGGGCGGTTGCCGGTGGCAGGCTGAGCAGCATGGACGGGCGGGGCCTGGGGCGGTCGGTGAGGGTGTTCGGTGCGGGTCGGGGGGCGCGGGCGCTGCGCGCGGCGTGGCGCAGGCGGCGGGCCGACGCGACGGGGCTGCCGCGGCAGCGCGCGGAGCGGGCGCGCACCCCGGGCGAGGCCGCGGGGGCGGAGGCGGGTCCGGGCGGCGGCCGGGTGTGCTTCGCCCGGTCGGCGCTGGAGGTGCGGGTGACGGCGGGCGGGGCGGTGTTCCTCGGGTGGGACGGCGCGGAGCCCGAACCGTCGTACGCGCTGGCGGGTCCCTGCCCGGAGGCCGACCCGCGGGCGCGGTTGGAGCCGGACAAGGACGGCGGCTGGCGGGTGGTCTCCGAGCGGATGCTGGTGACGGTCTCGCGCCGCGGGGCGGTGGAGGTGCGCACACCGGGCGGAGCACTGCTGCGCCGGGACCTTCCGCCCCGCTGGTGGGAGTCGGACGAGGCCGCAGCGGGCGGTCCCCGCTGGATGCAGCGCTCGGAGCTGCCCGCCGACGCGCGCTTCTTCGGGCTGGGCGGCAGGAGCGCGGGCCCGCGGCTGCGGGAGGGTGCGTACCGGCTGTGGAACGGCGGCGCCGACACCCGCGGCCGGGGCGCGGGCCCGGTGCCGGTCGCCATGCCGGTGCTGGTGAGTGTGGTCGACGCGGGCACCTTGCTCGTCTTCCACGACAACTCCTGGGACGGCTGGGTGGCGGTACGGGAGGGCGCCGAGGGGCGGGGATCTGGCCACGATCGGCCGGCGCGCTGCGAGGTACGGATGAGCGGGGGGCCGATGCGGTACTGGGTGGTGGCGGGCGCCCCCTCCCGGGTGCTGCACGGCTGGGCGGCGCTGACCGGGGCGCCCGCCGTACCGCCCCGCTGGGCGTTGGGCCACCAGCATGTGCATCAGGGCCGGGCCGGGGAACGCGAGCTGCGGCGGCTCGCGGACGGCCACCGCGCGCACGGGCTGCCGCTGAGCGCGCTGCAGCTGGATTCCGGCACCGGGTGGGGCGGGCGCACCGCGGGCCCGGAGCGCTCGCCGGAGGCGGCGGGCGCGGAGACTCCCGGCGGCACGGCTCCCTCCGGGAACCCCGGCCGCTCGGCGGACGGGGACGCGGCGGCGGGGCGGTCGGAGACGGCGGCGCGGCTGCGGGGGGACGGCGTGGAGCTGGTGTCGGTGGTGCGGCCGGGGGTGGTGGCCGAGCCGGGCTGCCCGGTGTTCGACAGCGGCACCGCGGCGGACGTGTTCGTGCGGGACGCGGCGGGCCGCACGGTGCTGGGCGGTGCACGCCGGGGGGATGCGGCCTTCCCCGACTTCACGGACCGGCGGGCGCGCAAATGGTGGGGCGCGCTGTTCGCCGAACGGGTCGAGCAGGGCTTCACCGCGGTCTGGCACACCGGTGACGAGCCCGCGTCGCTGTGCGCCTTCGGCGAGGCGACGCTGCCCCGCTCGGCCCGGCACGCGCTGGAGGGCCGGGGCGGCGACCACCGGGAGGCGCACAATCTCTACGCGCTGGCGATGGCGAAGGCGGGCTGCGCCGGGATGCGGGAGCTGCGCCCCCAGGAGCGCCCGTTCGTGCTCGCGGGTTCGGGGTGGGCGGGGAGCCAGCGCTACGGCGGCATCGGCACCGCCGCGCCGGAGGCCGGGTGGGAGGGGCTGCGGACCACGCTGTCGCTGGTGCTGGGTCTGGGGTTGTGCGGAGTGCCTTTCGCGGGGCCGGACGTGGCGTCCCCGGCCGGCCGCCCCTCTCCGGAGCTGTATCTGCGCCGGCTCCAGTTGGCCGCGTATCTGCCGCTGCTGCGTACCCGGACGGCGGGACGCGCCGCCGGTGCGTCCTGGGAGGCCGCGGCGCCCTGGGGGGTGGGTGAGGAGCTGCTGGGGCATGTGCGCGCGGCGCTGGCGGAGCGGGAGCGGCTGCTGCCGTATGTGATGACGCTGGCTCAGCTGGCGCACCGTACGGGCACCCCTTATGTGCGACCGGTCTGGTGGCAGCATCCCCGGGACCGGGCGCTGCGCGACTGCGAGGACGCGTTCCTGCTGGGGGACGCGCTGCTGGTCGCGCCAGTGCTGGAGGCGGGTGCGCGGACGCGTGCGGTGCGGTTGCCGCCGGGCCGGTGGTACGACACGCGCACCGGGCGCCGGCACCAGGGCCCGGCGACGGTGCGGCTGCCGACGCCGTTGGCGGGGCTTCCGGTGCTGGCACGGGCGGGATCGGCGATACCGGTGCGGGGTGCCGGTGGGCGCACGGAACTGGAGGTGTGGCCGCCGGTTCCGGGGCGTACCGGAGGCGGGCTGCTGATCCCCGATCCGGGTGCCGGAGGGGGGCGCCCGGCCGCCGAGAGATTCACGGTGCGCGGCGGGCAGGGCGGGGCCGTACTGGTGGAGGGGGAAGGCGGTGCGGCGGTGGAGTACGCCGTACGGCTGGGCCGCCCGCTGGGCTCGTCAGCCGGATGAGCCCGGGCCGGCGTACCGAACGGCCGACGCGCCGGCCCGGCACGCCCCGGCCCGGCGGGCGTACCGGACTGGGCCGGGCCGGGCCGGGCCGGGGCCCGTGGGCTCACGGCTTGCGTCCGACTCCTCCGTAGCAGGCGATACGGGGCGGCTCGCCGAACGGCAGTGCCTCGGGACGCCAGTGCGGGAGGGAGACGATGCCCGGTTCCAGTACTTCCAGTCCCTCGAAGAAGCCCGCCATCTGCTCGGGGGTGCGCGGCGTGTAGGGCACGGCTCCGCTGCCCGCGTTGAAGCGGCGGATGGCCTCGACGTAGGCGGGGTCGGTGGTGCTGCCGTCGTTGTAGCCCAGGTAGCTGCCGGGCGGCAGCGCGTCCAGCAGTTCGCGGGTGACGGCCCGTGCCTCGTCCTCGTCCTGGACCAGGCCCAGGACGCCCATCAGCATCAGGCCGACGGGCTGGTCGAGGTCGAGGGTCTCGGCGGCGGCCGCGAGGATGGTGGCCGGCTCGCGCACGTCGGCGTGCAGGTAGCTGGTGGCGCCCTCGCGGGTGCTGGTGAGCAGGGCCTGGGCGTGCGCGAGGACGAGGGGGTCGTTGTCGACGTAGACGATCCGGGATTCCGGTGCCACCCGCTGGGCGATCTCGTGGGTGTTGTCGACGGTGGGCAGGCCGGTGCCTATGTCGAGGAACTGGCGGATGCCCGCCTCTCCCGCGAGGTGGCGTACGACGCGGCCGATGAAGGCCCGCGAGTGCCGGGTGATGTCGACCATCCCGGGGAAGACGTCGCAGACCTTGTCGCCTGCGGCACGGTCGACGGCGTAGTGGTCCTTGCCGCCGAGGAGGTAGTTCCAGATGCGCGCGGAGTGCGGGACCGTGGTGTCGATCTGCGTCGCGGGCCGTTGGTCCTTCGTCCGTTCGGTCATGGTGGGCTCCCCTGCTCGGCGGTGCTGCTGCGGGTCCGGTGTCCGGCTGCCGCCTCAACCTAGCGCCAAAGGTACGGCCACCGGAGCCACCCGGACGCTTTCGGCCGGGTGACTCCGGTGGCGGCGGCCTCAGTGGTGCGGGTGGTGCGGATGGTGCGGGGTCAGCGAGCGGCGGGAGACGGGAAAGTCGAAGTAGGTGTCGGGGAAGGTCTCCGGTTCATGGGTGAAGTGCCACCACTCCTCCGGCAGGTTGGTGAAGCCCTCGTGCTCCAGGGTGCGCTTGAGCAGCAGCCGGTTGGCGCGCTGCTTTGCGGTGACGCGGGGGTCGTCGGTGTGCGCGAGGGTGTCGAAGCAGTCGAAGCCGGTCCCGGTGTCGACGGAGTTGTCGGGGAACCGTTCCTCCTGGGGCGCGTAGCACGGCACCAGCGGTTCTCCGGGGTGGTAGGGGCGGGTGGGCCGGGAGGGCAGTTCGGCGACGGTGATGTCGACGGTGCTGCCGCGGCTGTGTCCGGACTTCTCCGCGATGTAGCCGTCCTCGAAGAGCCGGTTCTTGGCCACGCGCGGGTAGAACTCGCGCTTCATCCGCTGGTCGTCCAGGTCCTTGGCCCAGCGCACGAAGTGATCCACGGCCCGCTGCGGGCGGTAGCAGTCGTAGACCTTGAGCGTGTAGCCGCGCCGCAGGAGGGAGCGCTGGGCTCGGGCGAGCGCCCGGCCGGTGTCCCGGGTGACGAGGCACATCGGCCGGCGGTAGCCGTCGATGCGCTCTCCGACGAAGTTGTGCCGGGTGAAGTAGCGGATGTCCTGGCGGATGGTCGGGGCCACGTCGTGCAGGGCGACGAACTCCTCGGGCGCCTTGGGCTCATGGCCGTGCCCGGATGCGGCCTGAGCTGCGGGGACGGGTGCGGCAGCGAGGGCGAGGAGAGCGGCGGTTGCGGCGAGCGGGGCCCGAGGGGCGGTGCGGATGCGTCTCATGCCCCTCTCCTCTACCAGGGAACGGAGAATCGGGGAACGGTGGCTCGGGATCACCCCCGTCGGTCCCGTGCCACCGTTCCTGATTCGTCTGGACGCCAGATCCCCGGGAGCGGTTCACGTGAGGGGTGGGACGTGCGGGGACGTGAGGATCTGGTGACACCGTGGTGACAGTCGCAACAGGAGGGTCGCAGACGGGGCGCGTCGAGGCGGTCCTGCGCTCGGCCTTGACTGCCCCTCAGCCGCGCTGAACACTGCCGTCACGCTCATCGCGGGCACCGCCGTCAGCCGGGTGGAGCCGCCGATCGGCGGGGCCTGCGGGCTCTGCTCGGCGGGGCTGCGGCGTACCGCTCCGCGAGGCCGCATTCTGATCGTGACGTCCGAACGCACCTATCGAGGGGTCGTCAAAACATGACGGACAAGTACGTCGCTGCCATCGACCAGGGCACCACCTCCAGCCGCTGCATCGTCTTCGACCAGCAGGGCGGAATCGTCGCCGTCGACCAGCAGGAGCACCGCCAGATCTTCCCGAAGCCGGGCTGGGTGGAACACGACGCCGACGAGATCTGGACGAAGGTCCAAGCCGTGGTCGGGGGCGCGTTGGAGCGGGCGGGGCTGCGCGCCGACCAGCTCAGCGCCATCGGCATCACCAACCAGCGCGAGACGACGGTGCTGTGGGACCGCGCGACGGGCAGGCCGGTGCACAACGCCATCGTCTGGCAGGACACCCGGACCGCCGGACTCTGCACGGAGCTGGGCGGCGAGGTGGGCCAGGACCGCTTCCGGGACCGGACGGGGCTGCCGCTGGCCAGCTATTTCGCCGGGCCGAAGGTCGCCTGGCTGCTGGACAACGTGCCGGGACTGCGGCAGCGCGCGGTCGCCGGGGAGATCGCCTTCGGCACCATGGACTCCTGGCTGATCTGGAATCTGACCGGTGGTGTCGACGGCGGACGGCACGTCACCGATGTCACCAACGCCTCCCGCACCATGCTGATGAACCTGGAGTCCCTGGAGTGGGACGCCTCGGTGCTGGAGGCGATGGATGTGCCCGCCGCCGTGCTGCCGGAGATCAGGTCCTCCTCGGAGGTGTACGGCACGGCCGTCGGTCAGCTGGCCGGGGTGCCGGTGGCCTCGGCGCTCGGCGACCAGCAGGCGGCCGTCTTCGGACAGACGTGCTACGGCGTGGGCGAGGCCAAGAACACCTACGGCACCGGTTCCTTCCTGCTGCTGAACACCGGCAACCGGCCGGTGCCCAGCAAGCACGGGCTGCTGACCACGATGGGCTACCGGCTGGGCGACGAGGCTCCGGTCTACTGCCTGGAGGGCTCCATCGCGATCACCGGCGCGCTGGTGCAGTGGTTCCGCGACCAGCTCGGCATCATCGACGACGCGGCGGAGATCGAGACGCTGGCCGCCAGTGTCGAGGACAACGGCGGGGCCTACATCGTGCCCGCCTTCTCGGGCCTGTTCGCGCCGTACTGGCGTTCGGACGCGCGCGGTGTCATCGCGGGGCTCACCCGGTACGTGACCAAGGCGCACCTGGCACGGGCCGTGCTGGAGGCCACGAGCTGGCAGACCCGCGAGGTGGTCGACGCGATGTACCAGGACAGCGGTGTGGAGATCACCTCGCTGAAGGTGGACGGCGGCATGACCGCCAACAGCCTGCTGATGCAGCACCAGGCGGATGTGCTGGGCGTGCCGGTGATCCGGCCGGTGATCGCCGAGACGACCTGCCTGGGCGCGGCGTACGCCGCGGGGCTGGCGACCGGCGTGTGGTCCGGTCTGGAGGAGCTGCGCGCCCACTGGAAGAGGGACGCCGAATGGACTCCCTCGATGGGCGAGGAGGAGCGCGAGAAGGAGTACGCGAACTGGCACAAGGCCGTGGAGCGGAGCTTCGGCTGGGAGCAGTCCGGCTGAGGCCCTCCCGGGCGGGGCCGCGGCGGCCCCGCCCGGGAGGTCGGCGCGGGCCCCGGGAGACGGCACGAGCGGCCGCAGGACAGCGCGCGGTCCGAGAGCCGCGACGGCGCCCGGGTCCGACGGAGACCGCCGGGCCGGGAGACGCCGGGAGACGGAGCGCGCAGCGGGCACCTGCACAGCGGGCGGAACTCCGCCCTCAGGTGCCGGCTGTCGTCCGGGTGGCGAGGTGCATGGCGTGCTGGACCACCGAGACGAGGACGTCCCGCGCGGATTCGCGCTGCCGCGCGTCGCACAGCAGCACCGGTATCCCGCCGTCCAGGTCGAGGGCCTCGCGGACGTGCTCGACGGGGTACCGCTCGGCTTCGTCGAAGCAGTTGACCGCCACCGTGAAGGGAATGCCGCGGCGCTCGAAGTAGTCGACGGCCGCGAAGCTGTTCTCCAGCCGCCGGGTGTCGGCGAGCACCACGGCGCCCAGCGCACCGGTCGCCAGTTCGTCCCACAGGAACCAGAACCGGTCCTGGCCCGGTGTGCCGAACAGGTACAGCACCAGCTCTTCGTTGATGGTGATCCGGCCGAAGTCCATGGCGACGGTCGTGGTGGTCTTCGCCTCCACGCCGCGGGTGCTGTCCACGGGGCGGCTGGCCTCGGTCAGCAGTTCCTCGGTGCGCAGCGGTTTGATCTCGCTGACCGCCCCCACCAGTGTGGTCTTGCCGACGCCGAAGCCGCCGGCCACCAGGATCTTCAGTGTGACCGGTTCGGCGGGGGCCTTGCTGCCGCGCCGCTCAGAGCGCCCGAAGACCATTGATCACCTCTCTGAGGATGCTCTCGTCCGGCAGTTCCGCCGGAGGAACGGGGCGGGTGACGCGTACCAGTGCGGCCTCCAGCAGATCGCCGATCAGCACGCGTACCACCCCCACGGGAAGGTCGAGCTCGGCCGCCACTTCCGCCACCGACAGCGGCGAGCGGCAGAGCGCGACGATGTCGTGGTGCTCGGGGACGAAGGAGTGGTCGGAGAGGAGCGCGTCCTCGGCGGCGGACACCGCGTCCGGCTCCGCCCCGCCACCGTCGTCGACGATGACGAGGGCGATGAGGTCCAGCTGCGTGTCCGTGCCGCCGCTGCGGGTGCGGCCGCGGGTCATCGCGTACGGCCGCACCACGGGTCCCGCCGCGTCATCGAACCAGTGGTCCGCCATGGCCGGCCCGCCTCCTCCCGCTCCTCGTCCCGTCGCCCGTCATCCTCGCCGCGCCGTCACCCGGCTCCGGGCGTGCCGCTGTCGCCCGGGGTGCTGCGCGGTGCGGTGCCCAGATGCGCCCCGACACGCTTGACCAGGAGCGTCATCTCGTAGGCGACCTGGCCCACGTCGGCGTCCTGGTCGGCCAGGACGGCGAGGCAGCTCCCGTCCCCGGCGGCAGTCACGAAGAGGAACGCTTCTTCCAGTTCGACCACGGTCTGCCGTACGCCGCCGACGCCGAAATGGTGGCCCACCCCCTTGGCGAGGCTGTGGAACCCGGAGGCGACAGCCGCCAGGTGTTCGCTGTCCTCGCGGGACAGGCCCTCCGAGGCGCCTCTGGCGAGGCCGTCCCCGGAGAGCACGAGCGCCTTGCGGATACTGGCGACGCGCTGGACCAGCTCGTCGAGGAGCCAGTTGAGTTCACCGCTTCCAGCCTGGTGCGATGCGGTGTCTGGTGCGGTCATCGACCGTCCCTTCCCGGTGTTGTTCCTGGTGCTGACTCCCCCGCCTCGTGCGGCGGTTCGCTCTCGCGTCTGCCGCGTTCCCAGCCGCGCTGGAGGGATGCCATCCTGCTGCGCACTTCGTCGGCGTCGCGGTCGGCGACCTCCGGCGCGCTGGATCCTGGAGAATCCGTCCGCGGCTGCGGCATACGGGTGTTGACCGTCGGCGCGTCCCCTTTGAGCTGCGGTGCGAGGCTGGCCTGCCGCACCCTGCGGGGCAGACCGCCGGGGCGTTCGGGCTCGGTGCCCGATTCCCCGGACGGCGTGCCTTCCGGACGGCTGCCTTCCTCGCGTCCGGACGCGCCGCCGGCGCCGGGGCCGGCGGTTCCCTCGGGACTGTGCGGCCCGGCGGCGGTGCCTCCGGGCCCGGAGGCGGCCTCGGACCCCTCCGCGGAGGACGTCTGCCCGGAGGACGCCCGGTCCTCCGCTCCCGTGCGCGGATGGGTACGGGGTTTCTTGCGGCGGGGCAGCGGTGCGGGCCCGCTGCCCGCGGGGCGCTCCGCCGGGGTCTGCCGGTCCGGGTCGACGGTGCGCCCGTTGTCGGACACCAGGACCGGGGCACCCGGCCGGCGCCGGGGCAGGGGCCTGCGGCCGCCCTCCGCGGATTCGCTCCCACCGGTGCCGGAGTCCTCGTCCCCGCCGGGGGCCGGGACGCTCTCGGAACCGCCTCGGGAGTCCGTGCGGGAGGCGGGGGCGGTCTCGTCCCGCGCCTGCTGGTGCTGCTCTCCCGCCGGGGCGACCGCGGGGGCCTCAGAGCCGCGGGGGAGCTTGCGGGGCCCGCTTTCCCGAGCGGACCGGCCCCCGTTCTCCAGCGGGGCCTCCAACTCGACGGGGCCGTCAAGCGGCCGGGCGGATCCCGCACCGGGCCCCGCAGCACCGCGGACACCGCGCGACTCGTCGTCGCGGCCGGGGGTCTCGGTGAGGACCGCGCCGGGGATGAGGACGACCGCGGTGGTCCCGCCGTAGGGCGAGGGCTGCAGCGAGACCCGGACGCCCTGGCGCTGGGCCAGCCGCGAGACCACGAACAGGCCCAGCCGGTCGGTGTCGGACAGCTCGAACTCGGGGGTCTCGGCGAGCCGCAGGTTGGCGTCCAGCATCGCTTCGGCCGTCATGCCCAGGCCGCGGTCGTGGATCTCCAGGGTGAAGCCGTTGGCGACGCGCTCCCCCAGCACCTGCACGGCGGTGTGCGGCGGGGAGAAGACCGTGGCGTTCTCCAGCAGTTCGGCGATCAGATGGGTCAGGTCGGCGACCGCGCTGCCGTCCACGGCGAGCCGGGGCAGCCTGCGCACCTCGATCCGCTCGTAGTCCTCGACCTCGGCGACGGCGGCCCGCACGACGTCCATCAGCTGGACGGGCTTGCGCCACTGCCGCGACGGCGTCGCACCGGAGAGGATGACCAGACCCTCGGCGTGCCGGCGCATCCGGGTGGTCATGTGGTCGAGCCTGAAGAGGTCGGCGAGTTCGTCCGCGTCCTCGGTACGGCGCTCCATGGCGTCGAGCAGGGTGAGCTGGCGGTGCAGCAGCACCTGGTTGCGGCGGGCGAGGTTGACGAAGACCTCGGAGACGCCGCGCCGCATGTCGGCCTGCTTGACGGCGGCTTCGACGGCGGCGCGCTGGAGGGTGTCGAGAGCCTGGCCCACCTGGCCGATCTCGTCCTGCGGGTACTCCAGGCGGGGCGACTCGCTCTCGACGTCCACGCGCTCGCCGGCGGCCAGCCGGCGCATCACGCTCGGCAGCCGCTCACCGGCGGCCTCGCCGGCCTCCCTGCGCAGCGTGTTCAGGTCGCGGACCAGGCCGCGGCCGACGCGGATGGAGATGACGAGGGAGGCGAGGACAGCGAGGAAGCCCAGCACACCGGCGGCCGCCGCCTGGACGAGCACCCGGGTGGCGACCGGGTCGACGCGCTCGTGGTAGCGCTGGTCGGTCTGCTTCGCCATCTTCCGGAGATCCTGCATGACGGTGTTCATGGCGAACCGCCAGCGCTCCTCGCTGACCGGCCCCTCGGTGGTGCGGGGTCCCGCGGCGATGACGGCGTCCTCGTAGCTGCGCAGGGTGCGGCCGTCGCTGCTGTTCCAGTAGTTCTCGAACAACTGCCGGTCCTCGGCGGGCAGAGTGGGGAGGTTGCTCTCGTAGGCGATGTTGCGCTCGGCCACCCGGTCCGAGAGGGCCCGCTGGTCGCCGCGGGTGAACTGCCCGGCCGCGTACGCGGCGGCCATCAGCGCGTCCTCCCGGGAGAGGTACTCCCGCGCACGGTTCACACCGACCAGTGCCCGACCCTGCTTCTCCAGGTCGATGTCGTCCACCGCGCTGAGCGAGTTGACCAGCGCGTAGGCGGGATCGATCAGTTCGTTGTACGCCTGGAAGGCACCGCCGCGGGTGATGGTGTCCTGCTCCACCCGCGTCCGCAGCGTCTCCAGCCCGTCCAGGGCCTCCAGGAAGTCGTCCAAGCGGGCCTCGGAGTCGGGGCCCAGCTCGGCGCGCAGACCGCTGTCGTCCGCGTTGCGGCGTACCGCGGCGACCTCACGGTCCGTGGTGCGCTGGAGGGCGTGCAGCTTCGACAGCCCCTTGTCGCCGCGGGGATCGGCGACATGGACCATGATCTGGCGGCGCTCCTGCTGGAGGGTGCGGACGGCGTCCTCGGACGGCTCGCCTATCTTGTGGGTCACCTCGTCGAGGCGCAGCAGGCTGTTCGCCTCGGTGGCGGTGATGTAGGTCGCGAAGCCCCAGATGGACAGCAGGGAGACCAGCGGCACCAGCAGCAGCACCACGATCTTCCGGCGGATGGACTTCCCGCGAAAGCGCATGGCCTCCCCTACGTCTTCCCCAGCGCACGGGGGTGTGAACCGACAGCAAACGGCTTGAGCTTACTACCGGGGCGCCGGCAACTCGTAGGCGTGCGGGAGCGTTCGACCAGGCAGTCCAGGGTGCCTCATCCTGAGTTGTCCGTCGATGCCCCTCCGGACGTTCGAAGTGTGTGGCACAGCCCACGTTTACGGAAGCATGGGAGGATCAGGGGGTAGTGAAGGGGGAGTGAAAGAGATGTATGCGAAGCCCCGCCTGCCGGACCCGGTACGGACGGCGGCGGTGCGAGCGGTGATCGTCGCGGCGCTGACACTGGTGCAGCTCATGGTCGCGTTCTTCTGCTCGCTGGCCGCCGTCTGGCTGGCGTTCCCGATGGTGCTGTCGACCATCGGCAGCACCATCGTGGCCACGTGGGCGGTCCTCGACGTGTGGATCACCCGGCAGGTGTGGGTGCAGCGGCACGGAGTGCTCTCCGAGCCCAGCAGCGCCGCCCGACGGCGGGCGCTGGCCGACCGCCACCGCACAGCGGGCACGGGGACGGAGCGGGGCGGCTCCGGGGCTCCGGGAGCCGCCCCCGGAGTCAGCCGTGCGGGGAGTGTGCCGCATCCGACGCGTCACCCGGCTGCTGAGGGGCGGGAACGTCCGGCCGGGCGTCCGGCTCCTGCGGCCGCGCGCGCGGCTCGTCCTGACCGCCGGACGGATCCTGGCCGGGCCGGCGGAACATCCGTGTCGCGGTGATCTCCCCGTGCACCGCGGCCTCGTCCTCCTCGGCCTCCGGCCGGGGCACCCCGGGGCGCATGTGCTCCTCCACGCTGATGTACTTCAGCCCGGCACGCAGGTCCGCGTCGTTGCGCAGTCGGATCACCAGCGGGAACTCCGCCAGTGCCGTCGTGTCGAACAGCCCGGTGGTGTACAGGAGCTGGACCCCCAGCGCGTCGGCGACCGCCCGCTGCAGCTCCAGCAGATAGGTGGCGTTGGCCCGCCCGATCGGGTTGTCCAGGAAGAGCGTGCCGGCGTGCCGGTGCTTGTCGTGCCCCCGGTCGTTGCTGCGCAGGGCCGCCATCGTGCAGTACAGGGCGATGGCGGCGGTCAGCAGCTGTCCGCCGGAGAAGACATCGCCCATCTGCCCGACCGGAACGCGCTCGGCCCGCAGCACGGCGTCCGGCTTCAGGATCTCCACCGCGACACCGCGCGGCTGGAGCGCCGCGTGCACCCCGCGCAGCAGCAGCGTCATGCCGTCCCGGCGCAGATCGGAGTTCTTGCGGACCGCCGCACGGGTGGCCTCGTCGATGACCTCGCCCAGCCGTTCGGTCAGGGTCGCCTGGTCGGGGTCGTCGAAGCGGATGCGCAGGAACTCCTGGCCGGACCACTCCCCCAGCCCCTCCGGCAGCCGGGAGAGCCGCTGCGCCGAGCGCAGCGTGGTCAGTGACGACTCGACCAGGCCGCGCAGCCGGTCCACGATGCTGTCGCGGTTGCGCTCCAACTGGGCAAGTTCGTCGGTGAGGACCCGCAGCCGGGGGGCGAACGCCGTCGCCCAGGCGGCCGCGTGGTCGGGCAGCGCGGAGGCCGGGAGTTCGCGCACCTGCTGCCGGGCCGGAGTGCGGACCTGCTCGTAGCGACTGGAGTTGGCGTGCCGCACCAGCATCTCGCAGGCCTCGCGCACGGACTGCTCGGCCGTGCCGAGGTCGGCGGCGCAGCCGCGCAGCGACCTTCTGGCCTCGGCTGCCGCCTGCCGGGCCTCGGTCGGACCGCCCGCGTACGGTTCGGGGGCCTCCTCACCGTCGCCGCCGGGGACGGGAGCGGCCGGATCGCGCAGCAGGTCGCGGAGGGCGGCCGCGGTCTCGTCGAAGCCGCCGGCGGCGTCCTCCGCCGCGGAATGGTCCCGCTGGAGCGCGGTGTGGGCGGCCCGGGCCGCTTCCAGTTCGTCGCCGCGGGCCGCGAGTTCGGCGTTGGCGGTCCGCAGCAGGGTCTGGGCCTGCGCGGCGTCGGCGGGCACCAGTTCGTCCGGCAATTCGGTGTGGCGCTCGCCTTCGCTGGGCGAGAGCCGCTCGGCCTCGCCGCGGAACCTGCCGAGCTGCTCGCTGATGTCGGAGCCGCGCGCCTCCAGCCGCTGGACGAGCGCTTCGGCCCGGGCCGCCGCGGCCTGCCGGGAGGGGCCGTCGGCGCCGTCCGGGCCTTCGAGCAGCTGGGCCGCGCGGGTGCGCACCTTGTTGCTGAGCCGGTCCAGGGCGGCCTTGGCCGCGGACTCGTCGCCCTCCGAGCGGGCCTGTTCGGCGCGCAGGTCGGCGCCGACGCCCACCTTCTCGTAGAGCTGGGAGGCGGAGCGGTAGGCGGCGCGCAGGTCCGGCAGGGACGCCGTGCCCTCGGCCGCCGGGGTGCCGCCGTCCGCATCCGCATCCTGCTGCGCGGGATCGTCGGGAACGCCGGCGATCTCGGCCCGTTCGGCGCGCAGGGTGCGCGCCGTCCGGCGCGCGTCGTCCGCGGCGCGCTGCGCCTCGCGGCGCTCCTCATCGGCCGCGCGTGCCCGCTCCAGGCACTGCTCGGCGCGTTCCCGCGCGGCGGCCACCTCATCCGACAGCTCGCGCAGCCGGGCCTGCCAGTCGGCGCGCTCCCGCAGCCGGAAGGCGAGCCCCGCGAGCGCGTCCGCGGCACGGCGCGCCCGCTGGGCCGCCTCCTGGCGCTCGTCGCGGACCCGCGCGGTCTCGGCGGCCTGTTCGTCGGCCCCCGCGCGGTCCTCGCGGACCTGGGCGAGGTGCTGCTGGGCGGCTTCGGCGGCCTCGCGGGCCCGGGCCGCGGCTTCGGCGAGCTCGGCGAGGCGGCCTTCGGGGCAGCTCCCGCGCCAGGAGGCGAGCCGGGCGGCGAGCGCCCGGTCGGCGGAGAGCCGCGCGGCGAGGCCGCGGATCTCCTCGTCCCGGGTGGCGGCGCGCTCCCGCAACCGGCCGCGCTCGCCGTCGGCCGCGTCCTCGTCGTGCATCGCCGGGTTGGGCGGAACGAGGAACACCTGTCCGGCGGCGGAACCCTCCCCGCCGCCGTCCGGCGCGGGCGCGGGGGCCAGCAGCGCGGCGGAGGTGCCGACGGCCACCGCGGAGCGGGGCAGCAGCACCGCGCCGGCCAGCACTTCGCGGGCGCGCGTGTGGCTCTCGGGGTCGGTGATGATGACACCGTCGACCAGTTCCGGCCGGGCCGCGAGCACCGCGGCGTGGTCGGCCGGGTCGACGGCCTGGGCGAGGTAGCGCCAGCCGGGCAGCGCGGGGACTCCGTGCTCGCCCAGGTACTCGACGGTGGCGGTCACATCGGGTCCGGGCGGCAGGAGTCCGCCGTCGCCGAGCGCCCCGAGCATCCTGGAGTCGTCCGCGGCCGCGGTCCGCAGCTCGAACAGCTGCCGCTCGGCCGCGGCCACGCCCTCGTCCAGCAGCTCCTGGAGCGTCTCGGCACTGCGGTCCAGCTCCTCCGCCGAGAGCGGCCCCTGGACGGCGGGGGTGCCGTGGTCGGGCACCGCGCGGGGAGCGGGCCGTGCGCCCCGTCCCGCTCCGTCCTCCGGGGCGCGGCCCTGGCCCGGTACCGCACCGGTGCTCCGGCCGGCCGCGGGTCCGGTGTGCGCAGCGGACGTCTGGGGGCCGGGGGCGCTGCCCGCGTCCCGCTGGCCCGGTACGGAGGGGCGGGAGGGCCCGGCGGCCCCCGCGCTCTCCGCTGCCGGGCGGTCGGGCAGTCCGAGGAGTTCGGCCAGGCGCTCCTCGGCGCCGAGGGTTTCGGCCGCGGCGCGCTCGGCGGTGTACGCCCCTTCGGCGGCCTCCGCGGCGTCCGCGGCGCGGGCGGCGGCGAGTTCGGCACTCGCGTGCCGGTCGGCCAGCTCCCGGGCGCGCTCGCCGCTGCGCACCGCCGCGTCCCGGGCCGAGTCGAAGGCGGCGACCGCGCTCTTCTCCGCGTCGCCGGCCGCCAGTGCGGCACGCGCCGGGTCGGACTCCGGGTCGCTGTCGTCGAGCCAGCCGGCGCGTACGGCCTGCTCCATCTCCGCTTCCACCTCGGCGCGGCGCTGGCGCAGGTGTTCGGCCTCGCTGCGGGCGCGTTCCCCCTCGGTGGCGGCCGCGGTGGCGTCCCGATGCGCGGCCTCGCCCTCGTGCTGCAGCACGGCGGAGCGCTCCTCCTGCTCACCGGCGATGCGCTCGCTGTCCCGGGCCGCGGCGTTGAGGGCGCCCACCAGCGCACCGGCGGCCCGGGCGCGGGCCTCCAGGGCGGGCGCTGCGTCGCGCTCGGCCTCCTGGATGGCTGCGGCCACCCGGGCCGAACGATCGGCGGCTGTCCGGTGCGCGAGCACGGTTTCGGCCGCCTGCCAGGCGGAGTGCAGGGTGCGGGCCTCGCTCAGTTCGCGCTTGTGCGCCGCCCCCGACTTCTCCGCGGCGGCCAGCGCCAGCGAGGCGTGCCGGTAGGCCAGTTCGGCGGCGGTGCGGGAGGCGCGGATGCGCGCGTCCTCGGCGCCGGTCACCGACTCCTGTGCCTGCTGGAGCTGCTCGGCCAGCTCGGCGGCGCGGCCCCGCTCCCGCGAGCCGCGCGCCGCGAGGCGGCGGGCCAGCTGCCGGGTGCGGCGCTCGGCCCCGGCGTGGATCTCCCGGGCCCTGGCCCGGGCCTCGGCGGCCTCGGTGATGCGGTGCAGATGCTCCAGGGAACCGGCGGTGAAGTCGCGCTCGGCCGTCAGCTCGGCGCGGCGGCCGAGCTTGTGCGCGAAGCCGTGCACGAGGTCGGCGAGTCCGTCGGTGTCGCGGGTGTCGGTGACGGCGCGCAGCAGCAGGTCGGAGAAGTCCGAGTCGTTCTTGACGGCGAACAGGCCCGCGGCCTCGCCCTCGTCGGCGTTCATCTCGCGCTGGTAGCGGAAGAGTTCGGGGTCGAGGCCGAGCGTGGTCAGGTGCTCGTTCCAGCGTTCGTGGATCTCCTCCCAGACCACGTCCAGGTTCGGGTACGCCTTGCCGGTCTCGGCCAGGACGTCGCGGAAGCCCTTCATGGTGCGCCGTCTGCCGCGTGCCGAGGACGCGCCCTCGGCACGCGGCCGCAGCGCCGCCGACTCGGCGACCGGGAGGGAGTCCAGGGACAGGCCGGGGCCCGGCCGGAAGGAGTACCACGCCTCGGCGAACTTGCGCGGGTCGCCGGAGACCTGGCGGCCGCGCCACTCGCTGACCTTGCCGACGACGATGGTCTCGCCGGTCCTGGTGTGCTGCCACTCCAGCGCGACGTGCCCGCAGTCGTCGGCGAGCAGGAACTTGCGCAGTACACCCGAGCTGGCGCCGCCCAGGGTGTTGCGGTGGCCGGGCAGCATGACCGAGAAGATCAGCTTGAGCAGGACGGACTTGCCGCCGCCGTTCTCCAGGAAGAGCACCCCGGCGGGGGCGGGGCGGCGCGGCGGGCCCTGCGGCTCCTCCTCGAAGAAGTCCGCCTGCGTCGGTGCGGGGCTGGGCACCGGCTCGCCCACCCCGCGCAGGTCCAGCACGGTGTCGGCGTAGCGCGCACCGGCGGGCCCGATCGAGTAGAGGCGGATCCGGGACAGCTCGTACATGGCGGCGGGGCTCTCGTTGGTGGGACGGGCGGTGCCCGAGGGGGCGGTCGGTCAGGAGTGGAAGGGCAGTCCGGCGTCCGGAACCAGTTCCGGATCGTCGTCCTGGGGCGGAAGCAGGCTGGCCGTGCCGTCCGAGACGGGTACGACGCCCAGTTCCAGCAATTCGGCCATGGCGGCGCTGCCCGCCATGTCGCGGACCTGCAACTGGTAGCGCGCGGTGGTGCGGTAGGTGCCGCCCGCGTCGTCCCCGGTGCGCTGGAGGAACCCGGAGTCGGCGAGGAAGGCGACGGCCTTGGCGATGATGCCGGTGGTGGAACCGGCGAGTCGCCGCGCGTCCTTGGTGGCGCCGGTCGCGCTGCGCCGGGCGTAGACGCGCCAGGCGGCCTCCAGCCCGGGCGCGTCGGTCGCCGGGTCCGTGTTCTCGCCCTCGGCCTCGGCGCGCTCCTCCAGTCTGCGGCACGCCTGCCGCACGAAGGAGTCCACGCCGTTGACGCTGATCCGGCCGATGTACCCGTCGTCGGCCAGGTCCTCCGGACGCGGGAAGGCCATCGCGGCGCAGGCCAGATGGGCGAGGCCGTGCAGGAAGCGGTCCGCCGAGTCGGCACCGGCCCGGCGCGCGTAGTCGCCCATGCGGACCGCGAAGACGGAGTCCTCGGCGGCGGCCAGCGCCATGCCGGCCCGGGGGGAGACCTCCAGCACGACCAGGCCCAGCCCGGTGGCGACGGCGTCGGCCAGCCGCGCGAAGGGCGGCTCGTCGCGGTAGCGGCGCAGGAGTTCGGTGTACTCGGCGTCCCGGGCGGGCACCAGCTTCGGCTGCAGGCCGAAGGAGACCAGGCGGGCCGCGTCGGCGGCGTCCGCGGGGGTCACCCGCGGCGTCGGCGCGGTGTCGGCGGGCCCCGCCTCGTACTCGGGCTCCGGCGCGGGGTCAGTCATGGTCGCTCCAGTTCACAGGGTTGCCGGGCCGGGCAGCGGCGGGCTGCGGGCTCATGCGGCCTCCGTCCGGTCCGCGGCCATGCCCGCCGCGTCCAGCAGGGCCGTGCCCACGATCAGGTCGGCTCCGCCGAACTCGGGATCGTCGAGCTGCTCTCCGTCGTCGACGGCGAACAGCAGCCGCTGTTCGCCCTGCCGGTAGGCCGTGCCCACCGGTGGGCTCGCGGCGTGGATGGCGAGGAGGGCGATCAGGTACGGCAGCTCCGGGTCGCGCCGACGGGCGTCGGCCAGCAGGCCGGACAGCCGCCGGGGCGCGTCCGGCGGCAGCTCCAGCAGCTCGGTGGCCGCCGCGAACTGCTCCTCGCTGAAACGGCTGTCGTCGGGGGTGGCGACCAGGTCGGGCTCGGGCATCGCGGCGCCGAGGTGCTCGCGCGGCGCCGGCGGGGTCAGCAGCAGGTCGGTGAGGTCGCCCAGCCGTACGGTGCCGGGCGTGCGCAGCCCGGCGCCGCGGGCGAAGAAGGCGTCGGTCACCCGGCACGCATCCGACAGCGCCAGCGGCAGCACGGGCGCCAGGAGCTGGCCGTGGAGGTCGAGTCCGGCGCGGGCCGCGGGCGGCGCGAAGGACTGCCGGTCCTGTTCGGCGCGGAAGAGCGGGCCGGCCTCCAGCAGCCGGGACTGCAGCTGGGTGTGGCGGCGGATGCAGTCCTTGACGATGTCGACCAGTTCGGCGGCGCGGCGCTTGTGGTCCGGTCCCCGTTCGGCGGCGGCCTCGTCGCGGGCCTTGCGGATGTTGGTGAGGATGGCGTTCTCGTGGCGGTAGCGGTCGGCGACGTGGTCGAGGGCTTCGTTGATCATGTCGGGGACGGCGCTCAGCCAGTCGACGGCCCGTACGTCGCGCCGGGTGGCCTCCAGGGTGCGGCGCAGCGTCTCCGCGTACTGGACCGTGCGGTATCGGGCCTGTTCCGCGGCGAGCTGGGCGTCGGCGAGGCGGCCGCGGCTGATGAGGACCTCCAGCTTGACCTCGGCGGCGATCTGGGCGCTGGTGACGTCCGTGTCCAGCGCGCCGACCAGGACGTTGACGGCCTCGTCGGTGGTGCGCAGATACACGCTGCCGCCGGGTCCCGGCACCTCTTCGACGAGCTTGAAGTCATAGTCCCGCCGCACGTAGCTGCCGTCCGGGCCGAACGTGCCGTAGACGGCGCGGAAGCCGCGGTCCACACTGCCGACGTTGATCATGTTCTCCAGCACCCAGCGGGCCACGCGTTCGTGCTCGGCGGTGGCGCGCTCGGGCGCCTGCGCCGCGACCCGCGGCAGCAGCTTGGCGACGACCTGATCGTGGTCGGCGCCGGTGTCGAAGTCCATCTGGAGCGTGACCAGGTCGATGGCGGCCAGCGCCAGCTCGGCCATCTCGTAGGCGCGGTACTCGCCCGCGAGATTGGCCTTGCGGGTGTCGAGGTCGTGCAGCGGCGCAGTGCAGGCGAGCGCGCGCAGGCGGCGGGCCAGGCCCTCGTCGGCCGCGGGGCCCGGAGCCGGGGAGGGTGCGGCCGCACCGGTCCGTACCGGGGTGCTCGTCGTGGTGGCGCTCTCAGTCACGACGCACACATTATGCGGTCCCCCTGACAGGATCCGAAACGGCACGGTTGTCACGGTCCGGGCGGTTGCCGCATGGCGCGCGGCAGCCCGGCCCGGACGTCCGCTCCGGTGCAGTGCGGCGGCACCGGGCACCGGGTCAGCCCAGCCGGCGGGCGTACGCCTCCGCCAGCTGCCGGCGGGAGTCGTCGAGGTAGTCGGCGAGCAGTCGCTCGGCGCCCGGCCCGTCGCCGTCCCGAAGGGTACGCAGGATCTGCTCGTTGCGCGGCAGGTAGGGCTCGTGGAAGCGGCGGGGATCGTCCATCACCTGGAAGACCAGCCGCAGTTCGGCCAGCACCCCGCGCATCATCTCATCGGTCCGCGGACTGCCGGCGAGCTGCACGAGGCCCTGGTGGAAGCGCATGTTGGCGGTCCCCAGGTCGCGCCACCGGTGCGCGGCCGCCGCGTCCCGCCCGGCTGCGACCGCCGCCGCCATCGCCGCCGCGGCCTCCTGCGGGCAGGGCGGCCCGGCCGGTTCGCGCAGCGCGGCGCACTCCAGGAGGCGGCGCACGCGGTACAGGTCCTCCAAGTCCTCGACGGTGAGCTTGCGCACGAACATGCCCTTGTTGAGCTCGTGCACCAGCAACCGCTCGTGGGTGAGCAGCCGGAACGCCTCGCGCAGGGTGTTGCGCGAGACCCCGAGCGCGCCGCCGATGTCCTCCTCCGCGAGCCGCATGCCCGGCAGGAAGCCGCCCTCGATGATCCGGGCGCGCAGGATGCCCGCGACTCTCTCCGCCGTGCTGGTGCGCTCCAACAGCTCTCGTTCGCTGCGGAGTTGGTCCAGCGCGTGCTCGCTCATGGGGGAAGTGAACCGCACCGGCCGAAAGGGGACAACACGGGGGCCGCGGACCGGTCCTCGGATGCCCGCCGGCCGTCCGCCGGTCGGCGGGCGCTGCGGGTCAGCCCGGCGGGGTGCCGTAGCCGCCGCCACCGGGCGTGCGCAGCACCAGCACGTCCCCCGCCCCGAGTTCCGCCACATCGCGCCCGGCCAGCGGGGTGCGGGTGCCGTCGGCGCGCTCCACCGCGTCGTCCCCGAGCGCGCCCGGGGAGCCGCCCGCCATCCCGTAGGGCGGCACCCGCCGGTGGCTCGTCAGCAGTGCGACGGTGACCGGTTCCAGGAAGCGCAGCCGCCGCACCACGCCGTCGCCGCCGTGCCGGCGCCCGGCGCCTCCGCTGCCGCGGCGGATACGGAAGTCCTCCACCCGCACCGGGTAGCCGGACTCCAGCACCTCGGGATCGGTCAGCCGCGAGTTGGTCATGTGCGTCTGGACCGCGTCGGCGCCGTCGAACCCGTCCCCCGCGCCCGCGCCGCTGGCGACGGTCTCGTAGT
Organism: Streptomyces sp. NPDC006925; assembly: GCF_042869575.1. NCBI lineage: Bacteria > Bacillati > Actinomycetota > Actinomycetes > Kitasatosporales > Streptomycetaceae > Streptomyces > Streptomyces sp. NPDC006925. The sequence goes on along the minus strand of NZ_JBIAGB010000031.1, from coordinate 56,880 downwards.
ACTGGACGCGCGCGTTCCCGAAGGTGAGGTTGTTCATCGTCCCCGAGCCCTCGGCCTGCACACCCAGCGCCGCGTAGAGCGCGCCGGTGACGGCCTGCGACGTCTCCACATTGCCCGCGACGGTGGCGGCGGGACGGACGGGGGCGAGCATCGAGCCCGCCGGGATGCGCACCTCCAGCGGGGCCAGGCAGCCGCTGTTGAGCGGGATGTCCTCGGCCAGCAGCGTCCGCAGGACATAGAGCACAGCGGCCCGCACCACGGAGCTGGGCGCGTTGAGATTGTCCTCGCGCTGCGCCGAGGTGCCGGTGAAGTCGAGCAGTGCGGTGCGGCCGGCCCGGTCCACGGTGACGGCCAGCCGGATCACGGCACCGCTGTCGGTCTCGTACGCGCACGCGCCGTCGGGCAGTCCGGTGACGAGCCGGCGCACGGATTCCTCCGCGTTGTCGCGCACATGCCGCATGTACGCCTGCACCACGTCGAGGCCGTACTGTTCGATCGTCGCGCGCAGCTCCGCGATGCCCTTCTCGTTCGCCGCGATCTGGGCGCGCAGGTCGGCGAGGTTGGCGTCCGGGTCCCGGGAGGGGTGGCGGGCGCCGGTGAGCAGCGCACGGGTCTCCTCCGTGCGCAGCCGCCCGTCCCGCACCAGCAGCCAGGTGTCGAACAGCACGCCCTCCTCCTCGACGGTGCGGCTGAAGGCGGGCATCGAGCCGGGCGTCAGGCCGCCGATCTCGGCGTGATGGCCCCGCGAGGCGACCAGGAAGAGCAGCCGGTCGCCCTCCTGCTCGAAGACGGGGGTCACCACCGTGATGTCCGGCAGATGGGTGCCCCCGTGGTACGGGTCGTTGACGGCGTAGACGTCCCCCGGGCGCATCTCGCCGGCCGTGCGCCGCAGCACCTCCTTGACGGTGTCGCCCATGGAGCCCAGGTGCACCGGAATGTGCGGCGCGTTGGCGACTAGGTCGCCCCCCGGGCCGAAGAGCGCGCACGAGAAGTCGAGCCGCTCCTTGATGTTGACGGAGTGCGCCGTCTTCTCCAGGCGGGCCCCCATCTGTTCGGCGATCGCCATGAAGAGGTTGTTGAAGACCTCGAGCCGCACCGGGTCGACCCCGGTGCCCACCGCCGGCCCCGCCGCCCTGGCCCGGACCCGGGTCAGCACGAGATGCCCGCGCGGATCGGCCGCGGCCGCCCAGCCCGGTTCCACCACGGTGGTGGCGTCGGTCTCCACCACGACGGCCGGTCCGGCCACCCGCTGCCCGGGACGCAATTCCTCGCGCCGGTGGAGCGGGATGTCCTGCCACCGCCCGCCTGTGAACATCCGCACCGCGTCGTGCGGCTGCGCGGCACCCCCGGCGGATCCGGACGCGGGCGCCTGCACGGCGACCCGCCCGGCCCTGCCGGTCGCCTCCGCCACCGCGGTCGCGACCACCAGCGGCTTGTCCATGGTGAATCCGTAGCGCGACCGGTGCTCGGCCGCGAAGTCGCGGGCCATCCGCTCCGCGCCGCCCAGTGGGACGGTCAGCGCGGCGTCCGTTCCGGCGTACCGCAACTGCAGCCGCGCGGTGGTGCTGATGGCCTCGTCGGGGACGCCGTCGGCGCGCAACTCCTCCCGCGTCTGCCGCTCCAGGCGAGCGCACAGGTCGCGCACCCCGGCGAGCCGCTCCGCGCCGAGTTCCTCCTCGACGGACTGCTCCCGCAGCACGGTGGCGTCCGCCACGCCGATCCCATACGCGGACAGCACTCCGGCCATCGGGGGCACCACCACCGTCCCGATGCCCAGTTCGTCGGCGACCGCGCAGGCGTGCTGCCCGCCCGCACCGCCGAAGCTGGCCAGCGCGTAGCGGGTGACGTCGTGGCCGCGCTGCACGGAGATCTTCTTGACCGCGTTGGCCATGTTCAGGACGGCGATCTCCAGGAACCCGGCCGCGACCTGCTCGGGGGTGCGGTCGTCGCCGGTCTGCTCGGCGAGCCGTCCGAAGCCTGCGCGGACCTCCGCCACGTCCGGCGGAAGGTCACCGTCGGGGCCGAGGACGGCGGGGAAGTACGCGGGCTGGATGCGGCCCAGCATCACCTGTGCGTCGGTGACGGTCAGCGGGCCGCCGCGGCGGTAGCAGGCGGGGCCGGGGACCGCGCCCGCCGAATCGGGTCCGACGCGGTAGCGGGCGCCGTCGAAGTGCAGCACCGAGCCGCCGCCGGCCGCCACCGTGTGGATGTCCATCATGGGCGCCCGCATCCGCACTCCGGCGACCTGCGTACCGAACACCCGCTCCAGCGCGCCCGCGTAGTGCGACACGTCGGTGGAGGTGCCGCCCATGTCGAAGCCGATGACCCGCCCCTGCCCGATCTCCGCGCAACTGCGTGCCATGCCCACGACACCACCGGCCGGGCCGGAGAGCACGGCGTCCTTGCCCCGGAAGTGCCGCGCCTCCCGCAGTCCGCCGTTCGACTGCATGAACATCAGCCGCACACCCTGCAGCTCGTCCGCCACGTCCGCCACGTAACGGCTCAGCACGGGCGAGAGGTAGGCGTCGGCGACGGTCGTGTCGCCGCGCGGCACCAGTTTGATCAGCGGGCTGACCTCGTGCGAACAGCTCACCTGGGAGAAGCCCGCCGCCCGGGCGAGACGCGCGACCTCGCGCTCGTGCGCGGGGTACCGGTAGGCGTGCAGCAGGACGACGGCTGCGCTGCGGAAACCCGCCTCGCGGGCCTCCCGGAGGGCGCGGGCCGCCGCGTCGCGGTCCAGCGGCAGCACCACGGTGCCGTCCGCACCCAGCCGCTCCGGGATCTCCACGACCCGGTCGTGCAGCACCTCGGGCAGCACGATGCGGCGGTCGAAGAGGCGGGGCCGGTTCTGGTAGGCGATGGTGAGGGCGTCCCGGAAGCCCCGGGTCGTGACCAGGACCGTGGGCTCGCCCGTGCGTTCCAGCAGCGCGTTGGTGGCGACCGTGGTGCCCATCTTGACGACCTCGATCCGGTCCGCCGGGACCGGGTCGTGCGGCGGCACCTCCAGCAGCGCGCGGATCCCGGCCACCGCGGCGTCCCGGCCGGGCCGGGACGGGTCGTGGGACAGCACCTTGCGGCTCACGAGCGTGCCGTCGGGCCGTCGGCCGATCACGTCCGTGAACGTTCCGCCCCTGTCCACCCAGAACTCCCAGCGGCCACCCACCTCATCCATGGTGCCCGTGGCGCGCCCCGCCGCAAGGCGGAGAGGCCCGGCTGCACCCGCCCCGCCGGGCGGCGCCGAAGGGGCCGGGCGGTCGCAGGGGTCAGGCGGGCGGGGTGAGGCGGCCGCGCACGGCGGTCTGGACTCCCGCCTCCTCGGCCGGATCGGCGGCCAGCCTGCGCAGCCGCTCCACGACGCGCGCGTCTCCGGTTGCGGCGTGCTCGGCGGCGACCTGCCGGGTGGACTCCTCGCAGTCCCACAGGCACTCGATGGCGAACCCGGCAGGGAAGGAGGGGTCGGTGGCGGCCAACGAGCGGGCGGTGCGCCCGCGCAGCTGGGAGGAGGCGGTCTCCCGGTAGATGTGCCGCAGCACCGGCGCCGCGCAGCCGATGGACAGCCGCCCGGCGCCGTCCACCAGCGGCCACAGTGCCGGGCTGTCGGGCCCTTCCAGGCGGATGGTGCGGCGCAGCGCCGCGAGGACGGCCGCGGCGTCCTGCTCACCGCCCCGGCAGGCCAGCATCTCGGCGGCGGCGGTGGCGAGTCCGGGCGGCAGGGCGCCCTCGGGTGCGGCCGCCCACCGGCGGGCGCGCTCCAGCGCGGCCAGCGACCGCATACGGGCGAAGGCGCAGGTGGCAGCGTCGGCGACGGTCTCGGCCGGGTCGGCGGCGGCCTCCTCGACGAGGTCGAGGACGTCGGAGTCGTTGCGGTCGGCCAGGTGCCGCAGTGCGGCGGCCCGCGCGGCCTCGTGGGGTCCGCGCGCCGCGGCCAGCAGCAGCGGGCGGTCCTCGGGCCCGGCGACGGCGGACAGGCAGCGGGCGGCGGGGGCCTCGCGGTGCTGGCGGGGGTGCTGGTCGTGGCCGTCCTGCGCCCAGTCGAGGATCTCCCGCACACTCCAGCCGGGTCGCGGTCCTGGGCTGCGGAGCTGGCGCTGCCAGCGGTCGAAGGAGCGGCACTCCCGGGCCCGGCGCAGCCGCTCGGCCTGCTCGGGATGCGCCGGGTCCTCCGACCACAGCCGCCACGGACGGGGCTCGAAGGCGTCGCGCGCGGCTTCGGCGAGCTCGGCGTCGCCCTCCGGGGTGCGGGGGAAGCGGGCCAGCACGGCAGGGCCCAGAGGACGCAGTCCGGCGTCGGTGTCGCGGACGGCGAGCTCGTCCAGCGCCCATTGCCAGTTGGTACCGGTGGTGGCATAGCGGCGCAGCAGCCGCAGGGGGGCGTTGTCCTGGCGGCTCCCGCCCCGGGCCGCCGCGTAGGAGGCGAGGTGGCCGAGGACGGAGAGGGCGAGCCCGGTGCGGCTCTCGGCCTCTTCGGGGGTGCACAGCAGGTCAGCGGGGTCGAAGAGGTGCGCGGCGATGTCGTCGAGCCCGGCTTCCAGCTCGCTGTGCAGACGGGCGTAGTACAGGGAGCGGTGCTCGACCTGCCAGTCCCGCCTGGGGTCGTGCAGCACACAGTGCCGTAGCGCGCCGAGCGCCTCGGCGCGCGGCGCGGCGAGCGCGTGCAGCGTTCCGTCGCCGCGGCCCCTCTGCAGGAGGCCGAGCAGCGTACCGCTGGGCGCTATGTCTGAATCGACGGAATCGACGAACATAAGAGTCAGCATCCGGTGCGGGGTATTCGACTGGCAACGGGATTTCCGTTGCCGGGCATTCTTGCCGGTGACCGCGGTTCTACTCCTGGGTTTCACCTTTCGGAGCGAGGACACCCGGTCGGCAGCCGGAGCTTACCCGGAGTGACGCATTCCGCCGAGCCCGGCCGCCCGCGGCACCCGGACCGGATCTCCCGACCGGGCCCCGGGCGGCCTACCGGGACATATGACGGCAGCACCACCGCATCGAGTGTGGCCGAATCCCTTACGGGGAGTCGCGGGCTGTGTCACAGTCGTAATCGACTCTCCCCCGTATCGGAGTTCTCCATGGCCTCCTACCTCCATGCGGACCGCTCGGCACCGCAGCCCCCGGATCGCGGCACGCTGGACGCTCTGATCACCCAGGCGCGCACCCTGCGGGGGCGCCTCGACGCCGTGCGCCGGGGCGCGGACGCGGACGCGGAGGCGGAGCCGGACCCGGGGGTCGCCGAAGCGGACCCGCGCACGCGGTGGCGGCGCGCGCTGTGCGAGCTGGCCGTGCACCAGCTCGACGACCTGGGCAGCCAGCTCGACCAGTTACGGGAGGGCATGCCCCCCGAGACGCCCCGGGCGTGGCCGTCCGCCGACCAGCCGCCCGGGGAGGCCGCGGCGGACACGCCGGGCGCCGCCTACTCCGCGGCCCGGCCCTCCGAGGAGCCCGCGCCCTCCCGGAGCGACCGGGTGGGCAGCGCCGAGTGGAACCTGCTGACCGACGAGGTGTCCTGGTCACCCGAGCTGTACGGGATCTTCGGCAGGACCGAGCGGGACGGCCCGCTCTCACTGGACGAACTGCCTTCCTGGGTGGTCCCCGAGGACCAGCCCGCGCTCGCCACCGCGTTCACCGACTGCCTGGTGGACGGCCGGGCCATCGACCAGGAGTTCCGGCTGGTACGGCCGGACGGCTCCGTGGGCACCGTCCACCTGGTCGGCGAACCGGTGCTCGACGGCGACGGGAGCACCGCCTCCATGTGGGCGGTGGTGCGGGACGTCAGCGCGCTGCGCCGCAGCGAGCACGCGGTGCGCCAGACCCGGGACTCGCTCCAGCGCGAGCGGCACCTCGCGCGGACCGAGCACAGGCTGGCCGTCGAACTCCAGGAGGCCGTGCTGCCGCCCTGGCGGGGCTCGCTGCGCTTCCCGCAGGGCGACGAACGGACCACCGGCGCGCTCGATCTGGCGGCGCACTACCTGCCCTCCGCGTCCAGCTCGCTGATCGGCGGCGACTGGTACGACGCGATGGAACTTCCCGGCGGTGCGACGCTGCTGACGGCGGGCGACCTGACGGGGCACGGTGTCACCGCGACCTCGGGCATGGCCATGCTGCTGGGTGCCGTACGCGGAATGGCGCTGGCCGGTGTCGGGCCGGGGGCGCTGATGGGGCATCTGAACCAACTCCTGGACTCGACCGCCCAGCCGTCCCTGGGCAGCGCCCTGTGCTGCCGGTACGAGCCGCGCGCCCGCGCCCTCACCTGGGCGCAGGCCGGCCACCCGGCGCCGCTGCTCTTCCGGGGCGGGGTGGGCGGCGTGCTGCCGCGCCCGGAGGGCGTGCTGCTGGGCGTCACCTCGGGTGCCGCCTATGGGCAGCGCACCGTGGAACTGCAGCCTGGCGATCTGCTGGTGCTGCACACCGACGGGCTGGCACCCGACGACGCGCTCCGGCCCTCCGGCCCCGGCTCCGGGCCCCGGTCGACGGCTCTGCACGCGGGCAGCGCCCGCCTCCTGGCCCTCGCCGACCGGTTCACCGCGGCCGACTCCGCACAGGAGTGCGTCCGGGCCGTCGCCGAGGCGTTCGCCGACCGGGAGCGCGAGGACGACGCGTGCGTGCTCGTGGTCCGTGTGACGTCCTGAGGGGCGGCGCCCTCAGAAGCGGCGCCGGGGGGCGGCCCCGCTTCGCTCCGGACCGGCCCCGGTGGGCCCGGCGCCCCTCGGTCGGCGCCCGCGGGGTTCCGGTGGTCCGGGCCGGTGCCCGCCCCGGGCTGCCGCACGGCCCCGGCCCGGTCCTCCGTCTCACACCGTCTCGGCCCCCTTCGCTCCGCGTACTCTGCGGATGTCGCCGGGGGCCCGCCGCAACTCCCCCGCGTCCTTGAGGCTCCTGCCGGTCCGTGACGGCTTCGGCGCCCGGGGAAGCGCCTCCTCGATCTCCGCGCGCAGGTCGTCGACCTTGCCGTGACCGGCGTACTGCCCGGTGAGCCGGTACATCTCGCGCAACCGGTCCCAGGTGCGGTGCGAGGAGTTCTCGCTGATGGACAGCAGGGCGAGGCGGGCGTAGCGGTCCGCCTGCTCCGGATCGTCGGAGATGAAGCACGCCGAGGCCACCGAGAGGTAGTCGAAGATCTGGGAGCGCCGACGCCCCTCCTCGCGGAGCACCAGTGCCCGCTTGGCGTGCTGTTCGGCGGTCCTGGCGGCGGCGGGTTCGTGATCGGCGAGGGTGCGGAAGGCCAGCGCCTCCATGCCGTACAGATCCGCCTCGTCGAACATCTGCATCCAGCCGGGCGGTGCGATGTCGCCCCGGTCCGAGGCGAACAGCTCCTCGGCCTGGCCCAGGGTGCGCCGCATCTCCTGCCCCCGGCCCATGGACGCCTGCGCCCACGCCTCGATCGTGCGGAACATGGCGCGGGTGCGGGGCAGGGCCTCGTCGCCGGAGCCGGACCGGGCCAGCTTGACCAGGTCGAGCGCGTCGTCCGGACGGCCCAGGTGCACCATCTGGCGGGCGGCGCGGGAGAGCGCTTCTCCGGCCCGCGGCCGGTCACCGCCCTCCCGCGCCGCGTGCGCGGCGATGACGAAGTACTTCTGGGCCGTGGGCTCCAGGCCGACGTCGTGGGACATCCAGCCGGCGAGCACCGCGAGGTTGGCGGCGACGCCCCACAGCCGCTGCTGCAGCTGCTGCGGGTGGTGGTAGGAGAGCATCCCGCCCACCTCGTTGAGCTGGCCCACCACGGCCTTGCGCTGGAGGCCACCGCCGCGTTCGGCGTCCCAGGCGCGGAAGACCTCCACGGAGTGTTCCAGCGCCTCGACCTCCTGCCGCCCGACCGGAGCGGCCTCGTAGCGGTCGTGGGCCGAGTGGCCGGCGGGGACCGCGTGGACCGCCCCTCCGGTGCCCTGTGCGCGGGACGTCACCGGGTCGCTGCCGAGCCAGTTGTGCATGGCACTGCTGAGTGCCGATCCTGCGGCGAGCGCGGCGCCCGCGCCCACCATGCCGCGTCGGTTGAGCATGAGGTCCATTCCCGTGAATTCGGTGAGGACCGCGGCGACCTGGCCGGACGGCAAAGGCAGCCCGTCGACGGGCTCCGCCTGAGCTGTCTGCCCCGGCCCGGTGAACCCGAGGTCCTCGATGGTCACGACACGGCCGAGACGCTCGGTGAACAGGGACGCCAGCACCTTGGGCACCGGATCACGCGGAGTCTCCCCGGTGTCGATCCAGCGCCGCACCCGGGAGGTGTCCGTCGCCAACTGCGCGTACCCCATCGCTGCCGCCTGCCGGTTGACCAGCCGGGCGAGTTCGCCCTTCGACCATCCGGCGAGCGCGAAGAGGTCCGCGAGGCGCGCGTTGGGTCCCTTTGTCACGTCAAGCCCCCAGGTTCTCGGCTGAGTTGACAGTAGCTCCCGTACGCACGGGTAGGCCGGGCCCGAGAACATTCGCCAGGGTTCGCCAGGGTCCGCCAGATGGTGTGCCACCCGGGACCGGGTGTCGTGTAGGAACGCGCCACCCCGGTCGTTCCGCCCGGCCCCCGCATTCCCCAGGGTGCTCAGGTCCGGACGGGCAGCCGGGGAGGCGCGGAAACCCGTCGGCACACGAAGGGATCTCGCGCGCCCATGTATTCAGCACCATCCCCCGTGTCCGTGCAGCGTCGGCCGCGTGCGGCCCCGGTGCCCCCGCCCCGCGGAAGGGGGCCGGCAGTGCTGGCCCCCGATCCGGCACGCGATCCCGCGCGGGCGCCGGGGCCGGTCGTCCCGCACTCCGGCGCCCGCATGGACCTCCGCGCGCCCAGCACCGTGTCCCCACCCGTCAGCGGGAGGCTGGACTTGTCCGGCCCGCAAGGAACCCGGCTCCGTGCCGCCATCTCCTCGATCCACCGGATCTGCCCGGAGTTCGCCCCTGTCCAACTGCTCCGCAGGCGCGGGCGCTCGGTGCTGCTGGCCGGTACCGCGGGACGGAACACCGTCATCGCCAAGTGCCTGCTGGACCACTCCTCCGCCTGGGCCGAGCGCTTCCGGCACGAAATAGCGGCCTACCGCGCCTTCGTCCGGCACCGTCCGCCGGTGCGTACTCCGCGGCTGATCGCCGCCGACCCGGACACCTGCACCCTGGTGATCGAGCGGGTTCCGGGGCGGGTGGCGGCGGCCCAGCGGCATCCGGTCGAGGCGCCGCCCCGGACTGATCTGCGGGCGGTGATCGGCTCCTTCCGCCGGCTGAACGAGTGGGAGCCGCCCCCGTCGGCGTTCGAGCGCCCGCTCGACTACCCGGCCCGGCTGACCCGCTTCCACGAGCAGGGCCTGCTGACCGACCGCGATCTGGGCGATCTGCAGAAGCTGCTGCACGGACTGGTGCAGTACCGGGGGCCGGGCGGCCGACGCGGGGTGCCGTGGCAGTTCTGCCACGGGGACGCCCTGCTGACCAACGTCATGCTGGGCCCGGCCGGGCCCTCGCTGGTCGACTGGGAGCACGCGGGCTGGTATCTGCCCGGCTACGATCTGGCCTCCCTGTGGGCCGCGCTGGGGGACGCGCCGCTGGCGCGCCGTCAGATCAGCCAGCTCGCCCAGGCGGCCGGTCCGGCGGCACGGGACGCCTTCCTGGTGAATCTGATGCTGATCCTCACCCGGGAGATCCGCACCTACGAGGCGGCTGTGCAGCGGACCATGCGGGATCCCTCGCCGCAGGTCGCGGCGGAAGCGGCCGCGGCGGTCCGGGCGGGCGGCATCCCGACAGGCGAGGAGCAGCGGCTGTTGCTGCGCAGGTTGCACGACGACTGTGCCACGGCGCGGCGGGCCGTACGCGCGGCGGTCGGCACCCGCTGAACCCGTGTCGAGGGGGCCGTTCGGGTCATCCGCCGGGAGCGGCGCCGGGACGGGTGGGGTGCCCCGGGGCTTCACCGGTCTGCACCGGTGGCGCCCCGGGCACGCACACCCCACCGGGCCCGGGGCGAGGTGCGAGAACGGGTTCGCTGGTGTGGCGTCGAACTGACAGCCGCGCGGAATGATTGACGGATCGTCGGCCAATGGGTACGTCTGAGGACTGCTCGCGTCCGTGACCTCACGGCGCACTGTCCGAGGAGGCGGCATTGCCACGACCCTTCCGTGACCCAGACAGCGCACCCGCTGACGGCAGCAGTGCCGGACGCGGCCGCCGCGGCGAAAGACACACCGACCGGCGCGGCACCCGCTCCGCGGTGGTCGCCGCGGCGGCCGCCGCGCTGGTCGTCCCGCTGCTGACGGCGGGCAGCCCGGCGACGGCGGACCAGCCCGACGGCGGAACGCTCCAGGAGCAGTTCGCCGCTGCCGCGGACCGCTACCACGTGCCCGAGAAGGTCCTGCTCGGCGTCTCCTACCTGCAGTCGCGCTGGAACGCGCACCAGGGGTCCCCCAGTGTCTCCGGCGGGTACGGGCCGATGCATCTCACCGACGCGCGCACGGCCCTGGCCTCCTCCCGCACACAGGGCCACCTCTCCGCCGAGGACGCCCGCGGCGACAGCGCCCGCCCGCTCCACTCCACCGCGCGGCCCGCCCGTCCGCAGCCGGCGGGAGAGCTCCCGGCGCGGCTGCGGACGCTGGCGCGTGCCGCCGAGCTGACCGGCCTCGACGCGGCCCGGATGCGCTCCTCCACGGAAGCCAATCTGCGCGGCGGCGCCGCCCTCCTCGCGGACGCGCAGCGGCGGCTCGGCCACCCGCTGAGCGCCGATCCGGCGGACTGGTACGAGGCCGTGGCCGCCTATCCGGGCGGCGGGCGCGGCGAGCCGAGCGCCACGGCGTTCGCCGACGACGTGTTCGACGTGCTGCGCACGGGTGAGAGCCGGACCACCGACACCGGCGCCGCCGTCACCCTCCGGGCCACCCCCCGGCTGCGCCCCCCGCAGGCGTCCGACCGGGCACACCGTCCCCGGGGCAGGGTGGAGTGCCCGCGGAGCGTGGACTGCGAGTGGTATCCGGCGGCGTACGAGAAGTGGACGGACGATTCCGGCGCCGAGGACTACGGCAACCACGACAAGACGCGGCGCCCCCGGTCGCAGAAGATCGACTACATCGTCGTCCACGACACCGAGGGGACGTACGAGACGACCCTGGGTCTGGTGACCAACCCGAAGTACGTCTCCTGGAACTACACGCTCAGGTCGTCCGACGGGCACGTGGCGCAGCATGTGCGGGCCAAGGACGCCGCCTGGCACGCGGGCAACTGGTATGTGAACTCCAAGTCCGTCGGCCTGGAGCACGAGGGTTTCCTGACCGACCCGGACGCCTGGTACACCGAGGCGATGTACCGCAGTTCGGCACGGCTGGTGAAGTACCTCGCCAAGCGGTACGACATCCCGCTGGACCGCCAGCACGTCCTCGGCCACGACAACGTGCCCGGCCCGACCGCCTCCAGCGTCCCCGGCATGCACACCGACCCCGGTCCCTACTGGGACTGGCAGCACTACTTCACGCTGATGGGCAAGCCCTTCACGCCCAAGGCCGGCCCGCGGTCGGGCGTGGTGACGATCCGGCCCGACTATGACGAGCACAAGCCGCTGTACACCGGCTGCGAGGGCGCGGGGAAGCCCTGCCCCGAGCACGGTTCCTCCGCCGTCCGGCTGCACCAGGCGCCGGACGCGTCCTCGCCGCTGGTCGAGGACATCGGGCTGCGGCCCGACGGCTCCCCGTCGACCACCGGGGTGAACGACACCGGTGCCCGGGCCACCACCGGCCAGCAGTACGCGGTCGCCGACCGGAAGGGCGACTGGACGGCCGTCTGGTATCTCGGCCAGAAGGCGTGGTTCCACAACCCCGCCGGCCGGCGCAGCGCCGTGCCCGGCCGGGGCACGGTGCTCACGCCCCGCGAGGGGCGTACGGAGATCCCGGTGTACGGGCGGGCCTACCCCGAGGCGGATGCCTATCCGCAGAGCGTACCGGTGCAGGCTCTCTCGCCGCTGCCGTACAAGGTCGCCGCGGGGCAGCGCTACGTCGCGGGGCTGAAGACGTCGGGCGAGTATCTGTACGCCGTCACCTACGACCCCGACGCGGAGAACTTCCAGGTGGTCCGGGGCAAGCAGCGGTACTACCAGATCCAGCTCGGCCACCGGATCGCGTTCGTGAAGGCGGCGGACGTGCGCGTGGTCCGCTGAGCGGGCCGTTCAGGAGGGCGGGCACCGTCTCCGGCCCGGAGGCGGTGCCCGTCGGCCGTCGGGCCGGTGCCCGGGGTGGCTACTGCTGGAACATCTCGGCGGGCAGCGGTTTGAGGAGCGCGTAGAGGTCGTTGGTGATGGGGCGGTCCCAGCTCGCGATGGTGACCAGCACTCCGTCGCTGCGGTCGAACTGGACGCAGGAGATCCGGTCTTCGGAGAGCTTGACCCGGCGGACGATCAGCAGGTTGTCCTCGTGCATGACCGGGTCGTCCTCGGTGCTGACGACCTCGACGTGCTCGTCGTTCTCCAGCGCGGCCAGGAGCTGCACCACCTCGAAGGGCGCCTCGTCGTCGGCGACCTCGCGCGCCGGGGAGCCCTCCGGGAGGTTTCCGATGATCATCGCCGGACCGCGGCCGCCGAACAGGTCGTACCGCAGGAAGACTCCCTGGCAGGTGCCGTCCGGAGCGGGCAGCAGTCCCGCGCCGAGATTCCCCGGCCAGTCGGACGGGTCCATGGCCAGGACATCGAAGTCCGGGCCCGCGGGCACGGCGGCGCTGCGGCGGCGGAGGAACGACATGCCGCAATAGTACGTGCCCCTCGATGGTCGCCCTCGGTCAGTGCCCCGCCACCCGCACGGCGGGCGGCCTTCCCCCGTCGGGACGTCCGACGCCGGGCGCCGCGCACCGGCAGGCAGCCGGACGGCCGGCCGTCTCCCGGTGCCGGACGGTGCGGGCCGCGGGGGCGCGGATCGGCGCGCCAGCTGCTCACCGTGCGCCCCGGCGCACGCGCGCTCCGCGGCGCCCTGTCCCAGCAGCCCGCCGGACGTCCGGTCCGGCGCGGGGCAGCGGTCCGGCGGAAAGGCGAGACCGGAGGCGGGGCCGGGAGCCCGTCCTCCCCGGAACATCCGGCCTCCGTCCTGGACAGTCGGCCCGCGGCGGGGTGCCTCCGCGCGGCGGGCCCGCTGCGGCCGCGCGGGCCGGGCGCCCAGGGCCGGACGGGAGCGGACCGGCATGGCCGGACGCAGCCGGACGCAGCCGGAAGCGAACGGCCAGGGCTCCCGGGCGGAGGGACCACCGTGGCCGGTTCGTACCGCAGCCCGCGGCGGGCCGGCGAGCTGGACGGCATCGGCCCTACGCCGCCTCCGGACAGCGGCTGCTGCTGCCCTGCTCGGAAGCGTGGGCAGCGCCCAGCGCGACGGCACGGTCCTGTCGGGCCCCCGCTCCGATGCGGGCGCGGATGCTGGAGCGGGGGCTGGACCTCGGGGCCGGGGGCGTTCGAGAGGAGCGGAACGCGGCGGCCCGACCTCACGTCAGGTCGAACTCGCCCTCGCGCGCCCCGCGGACGAAGGCGCGCCACTCCCCCGGGTCGAAGATGAGCGCGGGCTTGTCGGGCTGGCGGCCGTGCCGCATCGCCACGAACCCCTCCACGAAGGCGATCTCGACATCGCCGGTGCCCCGGCTGCTCGACTGCCACTGCGCCCGGCTGAGGTCGAGTTCGGGCTGCCCGATGGTGCTGTCGGCCACGCTGGTGCTCCTCCCGGTCGTCGTACCGCCGGCGTCACCCTAACCAGCGGCGCGGTCGCCGGGACAGGGCGCGGCAGCGGGAAATCGAGGGGCGTGCGCTCCTCCCGCGCGGGGGTGGCGGCCGGCCCGTGCGCCGCGCCCGGCATCGTTCCGGGCGGGTGGTCAGCTGCTGGGCGGCCGGTCGCCGACCAGCCACATGGCGAAGAACTGCGAGCCGCCCCCGTAGGCGTGACCCAGCGCCCTGCGCGCCCCCGGCACCTGGTGTGCGCCTGCGGCGCCGCGCACCTGGAGGGCGGCCTCGGCGAAGCGCAGCATGCCCGAGGCGCCGATGGGGTTGGTCGACAGCACTCCGCCCGAGGGGTTGACCGGCAGCTCGCCACCGGGGCCGGTGGCGCCGGACTCGGTCATCCGCCAGCCCTCCCCTTCCTCGGCGAAGCCGAGGTTCTCCAGCCACATCGGTTCGTACCAGGAGAAGGGGACGTACATCTCCACCACGTCGATCTCGCGGCGCGGGTCGGCCACGCCCGCCTGCCGGTAGACGTCGGCGGCGCAGTCGCTGCCCGCGCGCGGCGAGACGGCGTCCTTGCCCGCGAAGAGGGTGGGCTCGCTGCGCATCGCTCCGCCGTGCACCCAGGCCGGTGGGCCGGGGGCGCGCGCGGCCCCGGCGCGGTCGGTCAGCACCATGGCGCAGGCACCGTCCGAGGAGGGGCAGGTCTCCGAGTAGCGGATGGGGTCCCACAGCATCGGTGAGGAGCGCACCTTCTCCAGCGTGAGGCCCTCCTCGTGGAGGTGCGCGTAAGGGTTCCGCAGCGCGTTGCGGCGGTCCTTGTAGGCGACGAGCGCGCCGATGTGGTCGGGTGCCGAGGTGCGGTGCATGTAGGCGCGGACGTGCGGCGCGAAGAAGCCGCCCGCGCCCGCCAGCAGCGGCTGCTGGAACGGGACCGGGAGCGACAGGCCCCACATGGCGTTCGACTCGGACTGCTTCTCGAAGGCGAGGGTCAGCACGGTGCGGTGCACCCGGGCCGCGACCAGGTCGGCGGCGACCAGCGCCGTGCTGCCGCCGACCGAACCGGCTGTGTGCACCCGCAGCATGGGCTTGCCGACCGCGCCGAGCGCGTCGGCGAGGAAGAGCTCCGGCATCATGACGCCTTCGAAGAAGTCGGGCGCCTTGCCGATGACCACGGCGTCGATGTCGGCCCAGCCGAGCGCCGCGTCCTCCAGCGCCCGGACCGCGGCCTCGCGGACCAGCCCGGCGATCGAGACGTCCCGGCGGGCGGCGACGTGCTTGGTCTGGCCGACACCGACGATGCCGACGGGCTCCTTGCTCCCGGCGCCGGGCCGGGTGGCGGTGCTCATCCTCGCTCCTCCTCGGCTCGGCACGGGCCGGAGCGGTCTTCGGCGGCGTCCGACTCCAGGACCGCCACGAGGTTGTGCTGCAGGCAGGGGCCCGAGGTGGCATGCGCGACCGCTCGGCGGGCCTCTCCGCGGGCCACGCGGTCGGCGGCCTCGCCGATGCGGATCAGTCCGGCCGCCATCACGGGGTTGGCCGCCAGCGGCCCGCCCGAGGGGTTGACGGCGGTGCCCGGGCCCAGCCGCAGCGCGTTGCGCACGACGACCTCCTGCGCGGTGAAGGGCGTGTGCAGCTCGGCGACGTCCGGTGGCGGCGCCTGCGGGTCGAAGAGTCCGGCGCGTTCGGCGGCCAGCCGGGTGGAGGGCGAGTCGGTGAGGTCCCGGACCCCCAGGCTGTGCGCCTCGATCCGGTGGTCCATGCCGCGGATCCACGCGGGGCGGCGGCCGGTGCCGCAGAGTCGGCGGGCGGTGTCTCCGGCGGCCAGGACGACCGCGGCGGCGCCGTCGGTGACGGGCGGTACGTCGTGCAGCCGCAGCGGCCGGACGAGGTGGTCGCCCGTCAGCAGCGCGTGGGCGGAGGGCGAGCCGGTGAGCTGGGCGTACGGATTGGCTCCGGCGGCGTTCCTGCTGCGGGCGGCGATCCCGGCCAGCTCCCGCTCGTCGGTCCCGCCCGCGTCGAGCAGCGCGCGGGTCTGCAGCGCGGCGAGGGAGAGGGAGTCGGGCCACAGCGGGGCGAGGTAGTAGGGGTCGAGTTGGCGGGTGAGGACCGCGGGCAGGTCCCCGGCCGAGGACTTGCCGTACGCGTACACCAGCGCCGTCTCCGCCCGGCCGGTCAGCAGCTTGACCCACGCCTCGTGGAGGGCCCAGGCGCCGTCCGCCTCCACGTGCGACTCGGAGATCGGCGGCCAGGCCCCCACCCCGTCGAGGGCCATGGTGAAGGAGAAGGCGCGTCCGGCGAGGTAGTCGCAGGAGCCGGAGCAGGTGAAGTCGACGTCCCCCGCGCTCAGTCCGGTCCGCTCCAGCACCTCGCGCAGCACCGGGAGCAGCATCTCCACCTCGGAGAGGTCGTCGGCCGCCCGTACGTGCGCGGTCTGTGCGAAGGCGACGACGGCGACCTCGGGGAGTCCGGTCCGGATCGTCACAGCAGCTCCTGGTAGGTCTCGGGGGCCGCGTCCGGCTCGCCCGTGGGCCGGTAGTGGTCCGGGTGGCGCCCGCCTCCGACCCAGACGGGCTCGACGCGCAGCCCCATCCGCACCTGGTCGTAGGGGATGCCGGCGATCCGGCCGTGCAGGGCGAGCCCGGCGCCGTCCAGGGCGATGTGCGCGTAGACGTAGGGCACCTCGATGTCGAGTCCCCTGGCCTTGATGTTCACGACGCAGAAGGTGGTGACGGTCCCCGCCGGCCCCACCTCCACCTGTTCCGCGGTGGGCACTCCGCAGGTGGGGCAGGCGCCGCGCGGCGGGACGTACACCTTGCGGCACCGGGGGCACCGCTCGCCCAGGGTGCGGTGCCGGGCCAGTGCCTCCAGATAGCGGGTCTGGGCGCGGCCGGGGGTGTAGGTGTAGTCGAGGCGGGCCTCGGCGACGATGCCGTGCACGGGGTCGGCGAACGTTCCGCTGTGCGGCGTCGCTTCGGGACGGGTGCCGTCGTCCGCTGCGGCGGCGGGCTCGAAGCAGGCGATGTCGGTGATCGCGCCGCTGCGCTCGTCGGCCCAGCGGATACGCACACGCATCCCGGTGCGGACGTGTTCGGGGCCGGCCGGAACGTCGAGCGCGTGCAGGAGCGCGGTGTCGGCGCCGTCGAGGCGGACCAGCGCCCATGCGAAGGGCTCCCGGAGGGGCTGCCCCCGGCGCGGGGCGCCGTTCCACGCCCAGGTGGTGACGGTGCCGGTCCGGCCGACCTCCACCAGGTCGCGGAGTTCCCCGGCGGTGGCGGGGTCGTACTCGGTCGGCGGCACCAGAACGCGGCCGTCCGCGGTGCGGACGCCGAGGACCGTGCGTTCGCGGAGGCCGGTGAGGAAGGCGCTCTGGACCGGGCCGAGGGAGCGGGTGAAGGGGAACTCGACGACGAGGGGGGCGCTGAGCGTTCCGTGCGCGGGTGCCGCGTTCAAGGGTGGGTGCCCCTTCCGTCTCTGGTTGAGGTTCCTGCTCCGGCTGCGTTTCGGTCTCCGGTCGGGGAGCTGTCCCCGGCTGCGCCGTCCGTCCGGGCGGGCGGGCGGGCTCACTCCCGGCGGAAGCGTGGCTCTCTCTTCTCGGCGAAGGCCCGGGGGCCCTCCTTCGCGTCGGCGGTGGCGAAGACGGGCCAGCCGCACTCCAGTTCGGCGGCGAGCCCCTCGGCCTCCGTCATGGATGCCGTCCGGTGCACCGAGTCCTTCACGGCCTCGACGGCCAGCGGTCCGCAGGCGTTGATCCGCGCTGCGGTCTCCAGTGCCGCCTCCAGTGCGGTGCCGTCGGGTACGACGCGTCCGATCAGCCCGATGCGGGCGGCTTCCTCGGCGCTGTAGGGGCGCCCGGTCAGCAGCATCTCCAGGGCGTGGGTGTGGGGGATCTGCCGCGGCAGCCGCACCGTCGAGCCGCCGATCGGGAACAGGCCGCGGCGCACTTCGTAGAGGCCGAAGACCGCGCTCTCGCCCGCGACGCGGATGTCCGTGCCCTGGAGGATCTCGGTTCCGCCCGCCACGCAGTGCCCCTCCACCGCCGCGATGACCGGCTTGCGCGGCCGGTGGTGGCGCAGCATGGCCTTCCAGTGCAGGTCGGGGTCAGCGCGCAGCCGTTCGCGGTGGGGATCGGCGGCTGTGCCGTCCCCGGCGAGGGCTTTGAGGTCCATGCCGGAGCAGAAGGTGCCGCCGGCGCCGGTGAGGACGACGGAGCGGATCGTGTCGTCCGCGTCGGCCTCCAGCCAGCCGTCGTACAGGCCGACGAGCAGCGGCAGGGAGAGCGCGTTCCTGGCCTCGGGACGGTTGAGGGTGAGCACGAGGGTGGCACCCGCGCGCTCCACGGTCAGCTGCTCGGTGCCGCCCATCGCGGTTCCTCCCGTCTGCGGTCCGCACCCGGACCTGGAACAGGTTGCAGTACGGGCGGCGGGAGTTCAAGAGGTTTCTGACGCAGCGTCATATATTTTCGCGGCACTCTTCCGGTCTTCCCCCGCCGGTGCTCTGATGGCGCCGGCAGCACCAGTACGGGGGCGCAGCGCTGGCACGCACGGGGGCACGCACACGAGACGAGCACGCCGGGCCGGGGTATGGAGGAGCGCGCCGTGGAGTACAACCTTGCCGACCTGTTCGAGTCGGTCGCCGACACCGTCCCCGACCGCGAGGCGCTGGTCCATCTGGACCACCCCGGCACCGGCGCCGAGCGCAGACTCACCTACGACGGACTGGACCGCGCGGCCAACCGGCTCGCGCACCACCTCACGAGCAGCGGCGTGCGGCCCGGCGAACACGTCGGACTGCATCTGTACAACGGCGTCGAGTACGTGCAGACCCTGCTGGCCTGCCTGAAGATCCGGGCCGTCCCCGTCAACGTCAACTACCGCTATCTGGAGGGCGAACTGGTCCATCTCTACCGGGACGCCGACCTGGCGGCGCTCGTCTTCGACGGCGAGTTCACCGCCCGGGTGCGCACGGCCGCGCCGCGGGCGCCGAAGCTGCGCCATCTGGTGCGGGTGGGAGGCGGCCCGGACCCGTGCGTACCGACCCCGCGGGGCCGCGCAGCGCCCACCACGTTCGCGGAGTTCGCCGAGGCCGAGGCGGCGGGATCGCCCGAGCGCGACTTCGGCCCGCGCTCGGGCGACGACCTGTTCCTCATCTACACCGGCGGCACCACGGGAATGCCCAAGGGGGTGATGTGGCGCGCCGAGGACCTGTTCTTCTCCGGGCTCGGCGGCGGTGCGCCCACCGGCGAACCGGTCGCACGGCCGCAGGAGTTGGCCGAGCGGGTCGCGGCCGGGGGCGAGGGACTGGTGTTCTTCCCCACTCCCCCGCTGATGCACGGCACCTCCACACTGACGCTCTTCATCGGACTGGACTACGGCCAGAAGGTGGTGCTGCACCGCAAGTTCGCACCGGAGGAGGTCCTGCGCACCGTCGAACGCGAGCGGGTCACCGCACTCTCGCTGGTGGGGGACGCGATGCTGCGGCCGCTGGTGGACGCGCTCGCCGGGTCGATGCGCGGGACCGACTGCTCCTCGCTGCTCGCGCTCTCCAGCTCCGGAGCCGTGCTCTCCGGGACGGTCCGGGAGCAGTTCACGGCGCTGGTCCCGCACACCGCCGTGCTCAACAACTTCGGGTCCTCCGAGTCGGGGTTCAACGGCACCGCGACCGCGGACTCCGGCCCGGCGAACGGCTTCCGGATCAGCGTCGACGCGCACACCACCGTCGTCGACCCGGTCACCCGCCGCCCCGTGGCACCGGGCCGGACCGGCCGCATCGCGCTGCGCGGCCACGTCCCGCTGGGCTACTACAACGACCCCGCCAAGAGCGCCGAGACCTTCTTCGAGGCCGAGGGGACGCGCTGGGTGCTGCTGGGCGACACGGCGACCGTCGACGCGGACGGCGTCGTCACCGTGCTGGGCCGGGGCTCCCAGTGCATCAACACCGGGGGCGAGAAGGTCTACCCGGAAGAGGTGGAGGAAGCCCTCAAGTCCCACCCCGACATCTACGACGCACTCGTCGCGGGCCTCCCGGACGAACGGTGGGGCCAGCGGGTGGCGGCCGTCGTCCAACTGCGCGGCGACGCCGCCGTACCGCTCACCGCCGAGGGAGTGCGGGCCCACGCTCGCACCCGGCTCGCGGGCTACAAGGTGCCCCGCAGTGTGGTGCTCGCCGCGCACATCCAGCGGTCGCCCAGCGGCAAGGCGGACTACCGCTGGGCCCGGCGGATCCTGCGGGAGCGGACGCATCCCGCGCCCCGGGACGACTGAGTGGCGCAGGCCCGCCCGGCGCGTTCCGTTGTCGCTCAAACGGGCGCGCTCACATGACGGGACGCTCCGTCACTCGTCCCGCTTGCCGGAGGAGCCCGGCCGGGTGCCACCGGGCCGTACGGCCAGCTCGGACTTCCGGTAGGAGTAGCCGAAGTAGACGATCAGGCCGATGACGAACCACACCAGGAAGCGCACCCAGGTCTGCCAGTCGAGGTAGGTGGTCAGCCAGATCGAGAAGATGACGCCGAGCGCCGGTGTGACGGGCATGCCGGGCGCCCGGAAGGTGCGCGGGAGGTCCGGGCGCCGGTAGCGCAGCACGATGACCGCGACGCAGACCACGACGAAGGCCAGCAGGATGCCGATGTTGGTCAGCTCGGCGGCCTCCTGGATCGGCAGCAGGCCCGCGATGACGGCGGAGACGACGCCCACGATCCAGGTGACGCGGACCGGCACGTGGTGGACGGCGTCGGTCTTGGCGAACCACTTGGGCAGCAGCCCGTCCCGGCTCATGGAGAACCACACCCGGGTGACGCCGAGCATGAAGGTGAACATGACGGTCAGGATGCCGATGATGGCGCCGACGGCGATGACGTCGGCGATGCCGCTCAGCCCGACGGACTTGAAGGCGGTGGAGAAGCCGCTGTCGGGGTCGATGTCCCGGTAGTTCTGCATACCGGTCAGCACCAGGCTGACGGCCACGTACAGCACCATGGAGATGGCCAGCGAGTAGATGATCGCCTTGGGCATGTGCCGCTGGGCGTCCACCGACTCCTCGGCGGCCGTGCTCATCGCGTCGTAGCCGAAGACGGCGAAGAAGACCGTCGCCGCACCGGTGAAGGCGCCCGAGACGCCGAAGGGGAAGAACGGGTGCCAGTTGCCGGTCTTGACGTGGAAGACGCCGACGACGATCACCAGCAGGACCACCGCGACCTTGAGGCCCACGACGATCAGCTCGAAGCGGGCCGCGTTCTTGATGCCCCGTGTGAGCAGATAGGCGATCAGCAGACAGAGCACCGCGGCGAACAGGTCGACGCGGTGCCCGGCGCCGGTTCCGGGCGCCCCCAGCATCCACGCCGGCAGGTCGAGGCCGGTCTCGCCGAGGAGGAACGAGAAGTACCCGGAGATGCCGATCGCCACCACCGCGACGATGGCCGTGTACTCCAGCAGCAGGTCCCAGCCGATGAACCAGCCGCCGAGTTCGCCCAGCACCGCGTAGCCGTAGGTGTAGGCGGAGCCCGCCTTCGGGATGAGCCCGGCGAACTCGGCGTAGGAGAGGGCCGCGCAGGCGCTGGCCAGCCCGGCCACCAGGAACGAGATCAGCACGGCGGGACCCGCCTTGCCGTTGGCGACCGTTCCCGCGAGGCTGAAGACACCGGCCCCGATGATGCCGCCGACGCCGATCGCGGTCAGGTGCCGCAGGCCCAGGGTGCGGGAGAGCTGCTGTCCGGCTCCGCCCTCGGTCTCCTCGATGTGCTCGATCGGTTTGCGGCGCAGTACGCCTTCGCCGCTCCAGAGCCCGGCCATGGGTCCTCCTGACATCGGTGCGTGTGACGGCGACGCCGCGGGCGCTGCCCACGACGCCCCGTCAGCATCATGGCCGTGCAGGGAAGAGGGGAAAAGTGGCCACGAGGTCCGCGCAGGCCATCACCCCCAGACGTACCCGTCTGGCCCTGCGCGGCGGCCGCCGGTCACGGCCGCCGCGCCGCCCGGTCCGCCCAGTACGGCTCCCGCAGCCTGCGCTTGTAGAGCTTGCCGTTGGGGTCGCGGGGCATCTCCTCGGTGAAGTCCACCGTCGCGGGGCACTTGTAGCGCGCGAGCTGCCCCGCGCAGTGCGCCAGGATCGCCGCGGCCAGCTCCGGGCCGGGCCGGTGGCCCGGTGCGGCCTCGACGACGGCCTTGACCTGCTCGCCCCAGTCCTCGTGCGGCACGCCGAACGCGGCGGCGTCCGCCACCGCGGGGTGGGTGAGCAGCGCGGACTCGATCTCGGCCGGGTAGATGTTGACCCCGCCGGAGATGATCATGTCGATCTTGCGGTCGCGGAGGAAGAGGCTGCCGTCCCCGTCCAGAAAGCCGAGGTCGCCGACGGTGAAGAAGTCCCCGATGCGGTTCTTGCGGGTCTTCCCCTCGTCCTTGTGGTACGCGAAGCCGCCGGTGGTCATCCTCATGTAGACGGTGCCCAGCTCGCCCGGGCCGAGGCGGTTGCCGTCGTCGTCGAAGACCGCCAGTTCACTGATCGGCCACGCCCTGCCGACGGTGCCGGGTTTGGCCAGCCACTCCTCCGCGGTCGCGAACGCCCCGCCCCCCTCGCTGGCGGCGTAGTACTCCTCCACGCACCGGCCCCACCACCCGATCATGGCGCGCTTCACGTGGTCGGGGCAGGGCGCGGCGCCGTGGATGGCGTGCCGCATCGAGGAGACGTCGTACCGGGCGCGGACCGCCTCCGGAAGCGCGAGGAGCCGGTGGAACTGTGTCGGCACCATATGGGTGTGCGTGCAGCGGTGCCGGTCGATCAGCCGCAGCATCTCCTCGGGATCCCACTTGTCCATCACCACCAGCCGGTGCCCCAGGTGCAGCGCGGCGGCCGCGAACTGGAGCACCGCGGTGTGGTAGAGCGGCGAGCAGACCAGATGGACGTTGCCGTCGAAGGGCTCGATACCGAAGATGCCGAGGAAGCCGCCGAGGTGTGTCTCCTCCGGGCGCTTGCCGGTGAGAGGCCGCCGGATGCCGCGCGGGCGGCCCGTGGTGCCCGAGGTGTAGTTCATGACCCAGCCGCTGGTGCGGTGGGCCGGCGGCTCGGCCGGACGGCCCTCCAAAAGCTGCGCGTAGGGCCGGAAGCCCTCCATCTGCCCCACGGCGTAGCGCCGCTCCGGGGGCAGTGCGGCCTCGGCGGCGGCCGCGCTCGCGGGCTCCGCGTAGCGGGAGTGAGCAATCAGGACCTTCGCACCAGAGTCGGAGAGTATCCAGGCGATCTCCTGACCCACCAGGTGGTGGTTGACGGGCACCAGGTAGAGGCCGGACTGGGCGGCGGCCAGATAGGCGGCGAGGAACTCGGGGCCGTTGGGCAGGATCGTGGCGAACGCGTCACCGGCGCGCAGACCGGCCGCCGCGAGGCCGTGCGTGATCCTGTTGCATTCCGCGTGCAACCGGGCCGCGGTCCACTCGGCGCCGTCGGGTGCGGCGAGCACCTCGCGCCCGGGGTCGCGCCGGGCCTGCGCCCAGAACCCGTTGGGTGCGTCCACCTCGTTCTCCTCTCGTGTCGGGGCCGGCGCGTGGGCGTGGCACCGGCTTCCGGCCGCGGCCGGCCGCGCTGGCTCGCCGCGCCGGTCTCCCGGGGGCGGGGCTCGCGCCGTCGCCCCCCCGGGTGCCGCTCAGCGCGCGAGGGTGTTCAGTCGGGCGAGGGCGCGGTCGAAGCCGCGGGTGAGATCGTCGACGACAGCCTGCACCGACCGTTCGCTGTTCATCGAGCCGACGATCTGGCCGACCGGAGTGCCGAGCAGCGGCTCCACCTCGTGCCGCTGGATGCGCGAGGTGGCGTCGGCCACGAGCAGCCCCTGCAGGGGCATCGGCAGCGGCCCCGGGCGCCCCTCCGCCGCTTCCCACGCGTCCGTCCACGCGGTCCGCAGCAGTCGCGCCGGCTTTCCGGTCAGGGCGCGGGAGCGGACCGTGTCGCCGGGTCCGGCGGCCAGCAGCTTGCGGGTGAGCGCCCGGGATCCGAGGTCGGCCTCGGTGGTGGTCAGCCAGACCGAGCCGAGCCAGGCGCCCTGGGCACCCAACGTGAGGGCGGCGGCCAGCTGTTCGCCGGTGCCGATGCCTCCCGCGCAGAGCACCGGCAGCGGGTCGACGGCGCGCACCACCTCGGGGGTGAGCACCATGGAGGCGATCTCCCCGGTGTGGCCGCCCGCCTCGTAGCCCTGGGCCACCACGATGTCGATACCGGCCTCGCGGTGGCGCCGCGCGTGCCGGGGGCTCCCGGCCAGCGCGGCCACCGGGACACCGCTGCGGTGGGCCCGTTCGACGACGTCCGGCGGTGGTGGGCCCAGCGCGCTGGCCAGCAGCCCGATCGGATGCTCGAAGGCGACGTCGAGTTGGCTGCGGGCGACGCTCTCCATCCAGCCGGTGATCCGCCAGCCGCTGCGTTCGCTCTCCGGGAGTTCGGGGACGTCGTACGCCGCGAGGATCTCCTCGACGTAGCGCCGGTGTTCTTCGGGGATCATCGCCTCGATCTCGTCCTCGCTCGCGCCCTCGACTTTCTTGGCGGGCATCACCACGTCCAGGCCGTAGGGCCGTCCGCCGGCGTGCGACTCCAGCAGGTCGAGGTCGCGGGCGAGATCGTCGGCCGCTCCGTAGCGCACGGCACCGAGCACGCCGAATCCGCCTGCCCGGCTGAGCGCCGCGGCGACGGCCGGGAAGGGGGTGAAGCCGAAGATGGCGTGCTCTGCTCCCAGGCGTCTGCTCAGCTCCGTCTGCATGCGCGGCAGGATGCCGCAGGAGTGCCGCGGAGGGAAGACATTTTCTGATGCTGCGTCAGGTGTCGGCTGCGGGCGCCATCCCCCTCGTCCCGACCGCCTCACGCGGCCCCTTCCACCCCCACCGATCCCGGTACGCCTGCGCCTGCGGTCAGCACCTGCGCGCCAGTTCGCGGTAGACCTCGTCCGCCTCCGAGCGGCGGCCCAGCCGCTCCAGGCAGTGCGCCTCCTCGTTCCGGCTGGCCACCGTCGCCGGATCGGCGGAGCCGAGCACCTGCGCGCGCACCGAGGCGAGTTGGCGGTGCACCTCCAGCGCCTCCTCCCAGCGACCGAGCCGGCCCAGCGCGTGCCCGAGCTCGTGCCGGACGGCGAGCGTGTCGGGATGCTCGGGCCCCAGCACACCGGCACGGCCGGCGGCGGTGCAGGCGTACTCCTCCAGCGCCTCCGGGTGGCGACCCGACCGGGCCAGTGCGGTCCCGGTGTCGTGCCGGCTCGCGAGCGTGTCCGGGTGCTGGGGCCCCAGCAGCAGCTCCCGTTCGGCGGCGACCGCGCGGTGCACCTCGTACGCCTCCTCCCAACGACCGGCCCGGCCCAGCCGCAGCCCCGCCTCGCGCCGGTCCGCCAGGAGGGCGAGCCGTCCCCGCGGCGGGGCGCCCTGCGCGGGGACGCGCGCCGGGGCCGGGCGGGCGGCCGCGTGGGTGGTGTCCGCGGCACCGGACGCGGCGAAGACCCGCGCGACGCCCCACGACGCCACCGGGCCGCGCACGGCGGACCCTCCGGCGCCGGGCGGTTGTCCGAGAGACACCCGGGACCGCCGCCCGGGGCTCCCGCTCCACCACGCGGCGAGCCCACCGGCACCGACCGGCGCTCCGTCCGGCGGCGTGCCCGCCGGACGGGCGCCACCGGCCGGCAGGCCGGCGTGCATCCCGTGCGTCCACGGCGGCATCCACAGCGGCGCGATCCCCCCGACCGCGGCCGGTGCGACCGGAGTGCCGGGGAAGGCCGTCGTGCCCCACGCGCCCGTCCACGCACCGGGCAGCTGGGCGCGTGCGGCCGCGAGTTCGCCCGCCAGCCCGGCTGCGGCGCCGGGCCGTTCGTCCGGCGCCTTGGCCAGCAGCCGCAGGATCGCGGTCGCCAGCGGCGGCGGCAGGTCGGGGCGGTGGACGCACGGCGGTACGGGCGGGGTGTCCCGGTGGCCGACGAGCACCGCCCAGGGGTCCGCGCCCTCGAACGGGGGTGAGCCGGTGGCGATCTCGTAGAGGACGCAGCCGAACGAGTAGAGGTCGCTGCGATGGTCGACGGCGGAGTCCGCGATCTGCTCGGGGGACATGTAGTGCGGGGTGCCCATGGCCGTACCGCTGCCGGAGATCCGGGCGGTGAAGCCGATGTCGTGCGCCAGCCGGGCGATGCCGAAGTCGCAGATCTTCACGGCCCCGTCCTCGGACCGCATGACGTTGGCCGGTTTCAGGTCCCGGTGCACGACGCCCTGGGCATGGGTGTACGCGAGGGCCGCCGCGACCTGTTCGGCCACGTCGAGGACCTCGGCAAGGGGGAGCGGCTGCCCCTTGTTGTCCGCCAGCAGCTGGCTGAGGTTGCGGCCCTCCAGCAGCTCCATGACGAGGTAGAGCAGTCCGTCGTCCTCCCCGAAGTCGTGCACGACCGTCACACCGCGGTGCTGGAGCGAGGCGGCGACCCGCGCCTCCCGCCGGAAGCGTTCGCGCAGGACACGCAGGAAGCCCGCGTCCTCGCGCCGCGCCAGCGGCTTCAGGCACTTGACGGCCACGCGTCTGCCCAGTGACTCGTCGCGCGCCCGCCACACTTCGCCCATACCGCCACGCCCCACAAGATCGAGCAGCCGGTACCGGCCATGGATCAGGGTGCTCTGCACCATCCCCGTCTCTCGCCCCCGTCGTTGCCGCGTTCTTCCCTCCCCTGTCTGCCCAGTATGGCTGCCTCGTTCCTGCGCGTGTATGCCAACCGATGCCGAGGTGTACGCGTTTGACTGGTTCGATGTGTTACTGACGTATACAGACGGTTTCGGTGTCGCACGTGGGTCGGGAGTTTCCGCCGGAGGCGGACTTCCGACCCCGTCATCTGCCGGAGGGCGGCGCGGGCTCAGCGCCGCACGCGCGGCATGCCCAGGCCGATCCACGAGATGATCTCGCGCTGGATCTCGTTGTTGCCGCCGCCGAAGGTGAAGACGACGGCGCTGCGGTAGCCGCGCTCCAGCTCCCCGCGGAGCACCGCACCGGCGGAGCCCTCCTTGAGCGGTCCGGCGGCTCCGGCCACCTCCATCAGCCAGGCGTAGGCGTCGCGGCGCGCCTCGCTGCCGTAGACCTTGACGGCCGAGGCGTCGTGCGGGGTGAGTGTGCCCTTGTCGAGAGCGTCCACCATCTGCCAGTTGAGCAGCTTCATGGCGTCCAGCCGGGCATGCGCGCGGGCCAGCCGGGTGCGCACCCAGCCCAGGTCGATGACGCGGCGGCCGTCGGAGAGCTTCGTCCTCCGCGCCCAGCGCCGGGTGTCCTCCAGCGCCCGGACGGCCGTGGTCCCGTGTGCCGCCAGGGTGACCCGCTCATGGTTGAGCTGTGTGGTGATCAGCTTCCAGCCGCCGTTCTCCGCACCGACCCGGCGGCGGGCCGGGACCCGGACGTTCTCGTAGAAGCCGGCGGTGGTGTCGTGCGAGGCGAGAGTGGTGATGAGGGTGCAGGAGTAGCCCGGGTCGCTGGTCGGCACGAGCAGCAGCGTGATGCCCTTGTGCGGCGCGGCGTCGGGATCGGTGCGCACCGCGAGCCACACCCAGTCGGCGGTGTCCCCGTTGGTGGTCCAGATCTTCTGGCCGTTGACGACGTAGTGCCCGGTCTCGGTGTCGCCCTCGCGGACGGCGCGGGTGGTCAGGGAGGCGAGGTCGGTACCGGCGCCGGGCTCGCTGTAGCCGATGGCGAAGTCGATCTCGCCGGAGAGGATCCGGGGCAGGAAGTAGTCCTTCTGCTCCGGGGTGCCGAAGCGCATGAGGGTGGGCCCGACGGTGTTGAGCGCCATCAGCGGCAGCGGCACGCCCGCCTGGGCGGCCTCGTCGAAGAAGATGAACTGCTCGACGGCGCTCATTCCGCGGCCGCCGTACTCGCGCGGCCAGCCCACACCCAGCCAGCCGTCCCGGCCCAGCCGCCGCACGGTCTCCCGGTAGAACCGCTTCTGCGCGGCCGGTTCGACGTTCCGCGGGTGCGCGTCCGGAGGCACGACTCCGTCCGGGCCGGTGAAGTACTCCCGCAACCGCGTGCGCAGCTCCTGCTGTTCGGTGGTGTATTCGAGGTACACGGTCCCTCCGCTCCACGACGTGTGCCGACGGCGGCGCACAGAGTAGAACGTGTTCCACAAGATGGGAATGCCCACCACCGCCCGCGCGGGGCACCGGACCCGGCACGGACAGCGCTCAGTCGGACTTCGGGCGCGGCGCCAGCCAGGCCAGGGCGGCGGTCACCAGGGCCCGTACGCCGGTGTCGAGGGTGGGCTGGACCACGGGCGCGAAGCGCGGACTGTGGTTGCCGGGAATGTCCTGGTCGACGGTGCCGGCGCGCTCCGCCTTGCGGTAGGCGGCCGGGTCGGTACCGCCCAGCCCCCAGTAGGTGGCGGGGCAGCCGAGACCGGCGGGCAGCTCACCGAAGTCCTCACTGGCCGGCAGCGGGCCGGTGGTCCGCGCACGCTCCCCGAAGTAGGCTCCGAAGGCGCTCGCGACCCGCTCGGTGGCCTCCGCGTCGTTCTCGGTCACGGAGAACGCGCCGATCGTCTCGAACTCCGCCGCGTCCGCGCCCGAGGCGGCGCACTCGCCCGCGACGATCCGGCGCACCGCGGCCAGCACCCGGGCGCGGGTCTCCTCGCCGAACGTGCGGATGTTGAGCTGGATCTCGGCGCGGTCGGGAATGATGTTCGGACCGCTGCCCGCGTGGATCGCCCCGACGGTCACCACCGCGGGCGTGGTCGCACCGGTCTCCCGGGCGACGACCGTCTGCAGCCGGACCACGGTCGAGGCGGCCAGCACCACGGGATCCACGGCCCGTTCGGGCATGGAGCCGTGTGCGCCCCGCCCGTGGAAGGTGACCCGCAGGCTGTCGGACGCCGCCATCATGACGCCCGCCCGCGTCAGCAGCGTCCCCGCGGGCGCGGGAAGCACGTGCTGACCCAGCGCGACGTCCGGACGGGGGATGCGCCGGGCGAGGCCGTCGTCGATCATCGCCCGTGCTCCGGAGCCGTTCTCCTCGTTGGGCTGGAAGAGGACGACCAGGGTGCCGCGCCACGCGTGGGTCCCGGCCGCCATCAGGCGCGCGGCGCCCAGCAGGCAGATGACATGGACGTCGTGGCCGCAGGCGTGCATCACCGGCTGCTCCGCACCGTCCGGGCCGCGGGCGGTGTCGGTCGAGGCGTAGGACAGTCCGGTCCGCTCACGCACCGGCAGCGCGTCCATGTCGGCACGGAGCAGGACGGTGGGGCCCGCCCCGTTGTGCAGCACGCCGACGACGCCGGTCCCGCCGACCCCTTCGGTGACCTCGTAATCGCACTCGTTCAGGGCCTGGGCGACGTGGCCGGCCGTGCGGCGCTCCTGGAAGCCGAGTTCGGGGTGCTGGTGGAGGTCCTTGTAGCGGAATTCGAGGCTGTCGCGGATGTCGGGCAGCCCGGTGAGCACCGCGTCCGCGGCGACGGTCGTGGGATCTTTCTCGGTCATGCGGTCCTGGTCCTCCGGCGGTGCGGGCGGCGGTTCGGGGCGCGGGGCTTCCGCGTCGGGGCATCGGCCCGGGGCGCGCTGCGTGCCGGCCCGCGGGCGGGGGAGGCACGCTCCCGCGCCGGACGGACCGCGACGTCCCACGCGGCGGCTGTGTCACCAGTGGGCGCTTCCACCGGGAGCAGGTCGGCGACACGACCCGTTCAGGGGCGTTAGTACATGAATCACCCACTTGCCAGCTTCATACGATACGTCCTATCTGTGAAGCTGGTGACACTCATGGTGACCGTCCCCTACATCAGGAGTACTGGTGATTCTCTCGATCTCGGGCGTCGTACTGCTTGGCTTGATCGTCTTCCTGTTCTTCCGCAAGGACAATCTCAAGGTCTCCCACGCGCTGGTGTGCGCGCTCTTCGGCTTCTACCTGGCGGGCACCGCCATGGCACCCAGCATCAAGGCGGGAGGCGAGAGCCTGGCCGGCCTGCTGGGCGGCCTCAAGTTCTAGCCGCCCGCCACCAGCCGCACGGCGGTCGGCCGAACGACCGCGGACCGAGCGGCAGCAAGCCGGGCGCAGGGCCGACAGGCCGGGAGACCGACGGGCCTGAGCATCAGTCAGCAGGCCGGGAGGAGCCGGATGTGGGGCGGTGGGCGGTACCGTCACGGCGGCACGCACGCGAGGCCGTGCGTGCCGGTACCGACGGGGCGCTCGACGTGCTGCATCCGCTGCTCGTGCTCGGCAGGGGGGCCTGCCACCTGGCCGCGAAGGGCCGGAACTGGTGGCTGGGCACGCCCCGGGAACGGCGGGGTCCCACGCTGTTCGCCGTCGCCGCGTGCGGGGTGCTGCTCTGGCTGCTGCCCTACGGGCCGGTGCTGGCCGGGTTCGCGCTGCTGGGCTCGACCGCCTGGTACGGGAGGCGGCGGGCCGGGCCCGCACCGCGCCGCGCAGCTCCCACGGACGCGCAGCGGGCGCGGCTGCAGGCGCTGTACGAGGCACTGGTGCCGTACTTCGCGCCGCCGGGCTCCGCGCCCGGGGAGCCGCTGTACGCATCGGACGGCGGATGGGAGCGCGCCTTCGAGGAGTTCGCCTTCCGGGACGGGCGGATCAGCGGCCTGCTGCTGCGCTATCCGACCTCGTTCCGCGACAGCGAACCCACCGAGCGGCTCCGGCTCGAACACCTCCTGGCGGCCAAGACGGGCCGCGGTCGCGAGTACCGCTTCTGCTGGGACGAGGAGTGCAACCTGCTGGAGATGACGGCGCTGGAACCGCTGCCCCGCGGAATCCGTGCCCAGCCGTTCGACACCGCACCCGACGAGGCGGTCCTCGGCCTCACGGACGACGACGAGACCGCCAGGACGGTGCCCGTCCGCTTCCCGGACGAGAACCGGGCCGACGACGTACCGGCGGTGGTCTGGCGCACCGGCCCGCGCTCGACCGAGCCGCACCTGCTGGCCGTCGGCACACCCGGGGCCGGCACCAGCACCCTGCTGCGCTCACTCGCCCTCCAGGCGCTCGGCCGCGGCGAGGTGCTGCTGGTGGACGGCGGCGGGGCCGGCGAGTTCGCCGCCTTCGCGGCGCGGCGCGGGGTACTCGGAGTGGAGTCCACCCTGCCGGGAGCACTCGCCGCGCTGGAGTGGGCGGCCCGCGAGACGGAACGGCGGCTGCTGACCGCGAGCCGCTCGCGGCAGCACGGCAAGCGCTCCCCAGGGGAGGCGCCCCGGCCGCTGTGCGTGCTGGTGGACCGGCCCGCCGTACTCAGCCATCTCGCCCGCTCCCGGGGCCTGGCCGACCCGCAGGAGCTGCTGCGGACCCCGCTGCGCCACGGCCGCGCCGCGGGGGTGGCCGTGGCGGTCGCCGAGCAGTTCGACGGCCTGGACGAGCTGGCCGAAGCAGTCCTCGCCTGCACCCGCGCCCGGGTGGTGCTGGGCGCCGTCACCCCCGGACAGGCGGGCGGTGTGCTGGGCCGGGCGCCGCAGACGGTACCGGCCGCCGAGGCGCCGCGGGGCCGGGGCTTCGCCCGGCTGGGCGACGGACCGGTGCTGCGGCTCCAGGTGCCCGCGACCCCCGATCCGCGGGACGAGGCCGTAGACGAGGCCGAGCGGACCGCCGTCCGTGACCTGCTCCCGGCATCGGTGCGTACCCCCGTGCGGGAACCGGCGGATCCCGCGGCGGCCGGGGCGGTGACCGCCGCGTACGACGAACCGCGGGGGCCCCGCGGCGCGGTGCCGCTCCCGCCCGCCGGCCCCCTCCCGTAGGTTTCACCGGGCCCGTGGGACCGTATATCCGGCCCGGATCCCGGTGCAGCGCGAACCCGCCGTCCACCGCGCCCGGGCCCCGGCCCCTGCCGAAGGGACGGGAGGGGCAGTCCGCCGAGGAGGCGTCAGGCCACGTAGGAGCGCGGCACGTCGGAGGGGGTGGGCGCTCCGGAGCGCACCAGTTCGGCGGCGGCTGCCAGCCGCGAGGCCGCCTCCCGGGCCAGCGGTTCGGCGATGGTGAAGGGCAGCCGCACGAACCCCTCGAAGGCGCCGTCCACCCCGAACCGCGGCCCGGAGGGCACCCGTACTCCGAGCCGTTCACCGGCCTCGGCGATCCGGGATCCGGAGAGGCCGCCGGTGCGCACCCACAGGGTGAGGCCGCCGTGCGGGACGGCGAACTCCCAGTCGGGCAGGTGGTCGCGCAGCGCGGCCGTCAGCGACTCGCGGTTCTCCCGGGCCCGGGCCCGGCGCTCGGTGACGGCCTGCTCCCAGCCCGTTCCGTTCAGCAGTTCGGCCACGGCGAGCTGTTCGAGCACGGGGCTACCCAGATCGACGTAGGCGCGCGCGGCGGTGAGGCTGCGGATCACCTCGGGTGCGGCCCGGATCCAGCCGATCCGCATCCCGGCCCAGATGGACTTGCTCACGGAGCCGACCGTGATGACGGCCGAACCGCCCGGGTCGAAGGCGGCCATCGGCCGCGGCATCTCCAGCCCCGGGGAGCCGGTGCTCGGCGTACCGGTGGCGCCGGGCGGGCCCAGCGGCAGGTCGGCCATGGTCTCGTCGGCAATCAGCACGGTCCCCGAGGCGCGGGCCGCCGCGACCAGTTCGCGCCGCTGCTCGGTGCCGGCCAGCGCCCCGGTGGGGTTGTGGAAGTCGGCGACGACGTAGGCGAGCCGGGGTGCGGACTCCCGCAGTGTGCGGTGCCAGGTGGGCAGGTCCCAGCCCGCCAGGTCGTCGCCCATGGGGACGGGGACGAGGCGGCCGCCGGTCTCGCGCAGGAGTTGCAGTACGTTGGCGTACGAGGGGTGTTCGACGGCGATGCGCTCGCCGCGCGGCACCAGCATCCGGGCCAGGGCGCCGACGCCGCCCAGCGCACCGGTGGTGACCATGATCTGCTGCGGCATCGTGGGCACGCCGAGTGCGGTGTAGCGCTCGGCGAGGGCCTCGCGGAGCACGGGCAGCCCGGCCGGGTAGTCGCCGTGGGTGTGCGCGTACGGCGGGAGCGCCTCCAGGGCGCTGCCGAACGCCTCGTTCATGACCGGCTGGGCGGGCAGCGCGGCACAGCCCAGGTCGATGACGGTGCCCTCGTTCTCCGGCGGCAGCGGGTGGAGGCCGCGGGTGGGCAGCGGGTTGCCCGCGGGCACGGTCGTCCAGCTCCCCGAGCCGCGGCGGGACTCCAGGAAACCGTCCGAGCGCAGCGCCTCGAAGGCGGCGGCGACGGTGGTGCGGCTGACCGAGAGGGCCGCGGCCAGTTCCCGCTCGGCGGGCAGCCGGGTGGCGACGGGGATGCGCCCCTCCAGGACGAGCATCCGCAGCCCCTCGGCCAGCGAACGGTAGGCGGGCAGCTTCCGGGCCGCCGGTGCCGGGTGCGCACCGATACCTGCGCCCGCGGCTCCGACGGTGACTGCCGGGTCCGCTGCGACCGCGTGCGGCCGGGCCGCTCCGGGGCCCTCCCCCCGCACGCTGTGCTGCGAGCCGAGGAGCCGCGCGAGCTGAGCGGCCCCCACGGCGGAGTTCCAGTGCGCCATCTTGCAGTCCACCTCTCCTGGATTGGCCGTTCAAACGGCCTGCTTCCATGCCACAGGGTGCCACGAGACAGTCCAATGACACGAGAAGGGGGAGATCTTTGTCCCATTCGAGGGGTTCTGACAGGCATCTGGTCCGCCGGCTCACACAGCTCTACGTGGGCCTGGTGCTGTACGGGGCGAGTGCGGCGCTGATGGTGCGCGCGGGGCTGGGGCTGGACCCCTGGGACGTCCTCCACCAGGGCGTCGCCGAGCACACCGGACTGTCCATCGGCACCGTGGCGATCATCGCCGGGGCCGCGGTGCTGCTGCTGTGGTGGCCGCTGCGCGAGCGCCCGGGCCTGGGCACCGTCTCCAACGTCTTCCTCGTGGGCCTGTCCATGGACGCCACGCTGTGGCTGCTCCCGCACCCGCAGGAACTGGCCTACCGGATCCCGCTCCTGGTGGGCGGCGTGGTGCTGAACGGCGCCGCGACCGGGCTCTACATCTCGGCGCGGTTCGGACCGGGACCGCGCGACGGGCTGATGACCGGCCTGCACAAGGTGACCGGCCGCTCCATCCGGCTGGTGCGGACGGCGATCGAGATCGTGGTCCTGGTCGTCGGCATCCTGCTGGGCGGCTCGGCCGGCGCGGGCACCGTGCTGTACGCGCTGGCGATCGGCCCGCTCGCCCAGTTCTTCCTGCGCCTCTTCGCCGTGCCGTGCGGCGCCGGGGGCTCGCACGTGGTGGCCGGCGGCGGCAGGAGGGATGCGCACGGCGGTGCGCCGGCGGACCGGAGGCGGTGAGCCGACGGCGGACGGGCGCGACTGCGGCGATACTGCGGCGGTGACGAGAGCGAGAGAGCCCCGCGGCCGCCCCGGCCACCCCTTCCTGGACTCGGCAGTGCCGCTGGCCTTCGCGCACCGCGGCGGCGCGGCGGCCGGCCTGGAGAACACCCACGCGGCCTTCGCCCGTGCGGCGGAGCTGGGCTACCGCTACATGGAGACGGACGTGCACACCACGGCGGACGGCGCCCTGGTGGCCTTCCACGACACCACCCTGGACCGCACCACCGGCAGCGGCGGCCGCCTCGCGGAGCTCGGCTGGGCCGAGGTGAGCCGGGCACGTGTGGCCGGGCGCGAGCCGGTTCCGCTCTTCGCCGACCTGTTGCGCTCGTTCCCCGGCGCGCGCTGGAACATCGACGTGAAGTCCGACGGCGCGCTCGTCCCGCTGCTGGAGCTGCTGGCGGCCGAGGACGCCTGGGACCGGGTGTGCGTGGGCGCGTTCGCCGAGGCGCGGGTGGCCCGGGCGCGGGCGCTGGCGGGTCCGCGGCTGCTGACCTCGCTGGGCACCGGCGGAGTGCTGGCCCTGCGACTGCGCTCCTGCCGACTGCCGTGGCGGCTGCCGTCCGGCGCCGGATGCGCGCAGGTGCCCGAACGGCACGGGCCGGTCCGCGTGGTGGACCGCGCCTTCGTACGGGCGGCGCACGCGCGGGGGCTGCGGGTGCACGTCTGGACGGTGAACGATCCCGTCCGCGCCGCGGCGCTGCTGGACCTGGGCGTGGACGGGATCATGACCGACGAACTGGAAATGCTGCGCGAGGTACTGGACGCCCGCGGCGCCTGGCCCCCGGACTGAACCGCCGCCGAACGGCACCGGCCCACAGCCCGTCCCCGGCGGCCCGGTGTGCCGCCGGGGACGGGCTGTAGTCTCCCGGCACGGCTCTGCGGGCGTTCGGTTCCCGCGCGGCCGGTCAGGAACCCGCACGGCGGGCCGACGGGGAGGAACGGGGATGGGAACGGTCGCACCGGACGCGCCGAGGGCGCCGCAGGAGGGCGCGGGATCCGGGAACCGGACCCCGCTCCGCGAGCGCCGCCGCGAACAGCGCGGCTGGTACTTCTACGACTGGGCGAACTCCGTCTTCTCCACGAGTGTGCTGACCGTCTTCCTCGGCCCGTATCTGACCTCGGTCACCGAGGCCGCCGCGGACGCGGACGGCTATGTGCACCCGCTGGGCATCCCGGTGCGGGCCGGCTCCTTCTTCCCCTACGCGGTCTCGGCTTCCGTCCTGCTGTCGGTACTGGTGATGCCGCTGGCGGCGGCCTTCGCCGACCGCACGGGGCGCAAGAAGCCGCTGCTGGGCGCCGCAGCCTATCTGGGGGCCGGGGCGACCACCGGGATGTACTTCCTGGACGGCGACCGGTATCTGCTGGGCGGCGTGCTGCTGGTGGTGGCGAACGTCAGCTACGCGGTCTCCATCGTGCTCTACCACGCCTTCCTGCCGCAGATAGCCCCGCCCGAGGAGCGCGACGCGGTCTCCTCGCGCGGCTGGGCCTTCGGCTACGGGTCGGGCGCGCTGGTCCTGGTCGCGAACCTCGGGCTGTTCCTGGGACACGAGGCGCTGGGCGTCGCGGAGTCGACAGCGGTGCGGATCTGCCTGTCCTCGGCCGGGGTGTGGTGGGCCGTCTTCACGGTCGTACCGCTGCTGCGGCTGCGGGAGCGTCCGCCGGCGCGCCCGACGGCGGGATCCGGGCGCACCGGACCCGGGCAGGGATTCCGCCAGTTGGCCGGAACCTTCCGCCAGTTGCGCCGCTATCCGCTCACACTGCTGTTCCTGCTGGCCTACCTGCTCTACAACGACGGCATCCAGACGGTGATCACCCAGGCGTCGGTCTACGGCTCGGAGGCGCTGGGCCTGGACCAGACGACGCTGATCGGTGCCATCCTGCTGGTGCAGGTCCTGGCGGTGGCGGGCGCGCTGCTGCTGGGCCGGCTCGCCACCCGCTACGGGGCCAAGCGCACCATCCTGGGGTCGCTGGTGGCGTGGACCGCGACCGTGGGCGCGGGATACTTCCTGCCGCGGGAGGATCCGCTGTGGTTCTACGCGCTGGCGGTGGGCATCGGCCTGGTGCTGGGCGGCAGCCAGGCGCTCTCCCGCTCGCTCTTCTCGCATCTCGTGCCGGCCGGCAAGGAGGCGGAGTACTTCGCGCTGTACGAGATCAGCGACCGCGGCACCAGTTGGCTGGGACCACTGGTGTTCGGGCTGGCCTACCAGCTCTCGGGGGACTACCGGAACGCGATCCTCTCGCTGGTGGTCTTCTTCGCGCTCGGTTTCGTACTGCTGCTGCGGGTACCCGTACAGCGAGCTGCGGCAGCAGTGGGCAACGTCGCTCCGGACCGGATTTAGACGTGCGGGTGCCGGACCGGTAGTGTACGCCTTTGGCCCACCGGGATGGACCGTTACTGCGCGCCGAAGAGATGCGAACAGTGGGTGACATCTTCTGCCAATTGTGACAAACCGGTCACCGGCGGGTACCGCAGATCAACGAAGCGGCGGCACGAAGCAGCAGCGGCGCGCAGCCTTCCGTCAGGTTGGAGGTGCGTGAAGGGTGGGTGATCTCCCGATTACGGGAATCTTCACCGGCAGCCGGACGTTGACCGGATGACGACGACAGCGACACCTGTCCTGTGGGCGACCAGCCCGGGAGGCACGAATTCATGAGTGAGCGAGCTCTTCGCGGCACGCGACTCGTGGTGACCAGCTACGAGACCGACCGCGGCATCGACCTGGCCCCGCGCCAGGCCGTGGAGTACGCATGCCAGAACGGACATCGTTTCGAGATGCCGTTCTCGGTAGAGGCCGAGATTCCGTCCGAGTGGGAGTGCAAGGTGTGCGGTGCACAGGCGCTCCTGGTGGACGGCGAGGGTCCGGAGGAGAAGAAGGGCAAGCCCGCGCGCACGCACTGGGACATGCTCATGGAGCGGCGTACCCGTGAGGAGCTCGAGGAAGTCCTCGCCGAGCGGCTCGCCGTACTGCGCTCCGGCACCATGAACCTCGCGATCCACCCCCGCGACGACGGCGGGAACAAGCGCAAGTCCGCCTGACGACCCTGCGCTCCTGATGGTTCCGGAGCGCAGCGGGAGGGCCCCGGCCACGCACAGCGTGACCGGGGCCCTCTCGCGCGTTCTCCAGGCCCCTTCGGGAGGGCGGGCCGACCTGCGCGGGCGCTCGCATCGAGCGTCTTCTTGCGCGCCCCGGGGCCTCCTGCCCGCTCCCCAGCCGGACCCTTGCGGCTGGCCTCCCGGACTCACGCCCGTGCCGCCGAGCCCTTTCTGGCGTGCCGACGGACGTGTCCCACAGTGCTCGCGGCACCGGCGCACGTCTCGCGAACGGGGCGCGCGAGCGCCGCTCAGCTTCCGCTCTGCCCGCCTTCGCGCTCCTGTGGCTCGTCGTCGCGGACGACCTCGCCCGGCACGACCTTGCCGTCCGGGCGGTGCATCCGCACCTGCTGCTCGGCCGTGCGTGCCTGCTGGTAGGCGTCGCCCAGGGTGCCCGGCGCAAAGCCGCTGCGGCGGTCCAGGGAGCGCTGCACGGCGCCGCGCAGCAGCTTTCCCGTCGGCGGGAGAACCAGCAGCAGCCCGACCGCGTCCGAGAGCAGCCCGGGAATCATCAGCAGCAGTCCGCCCAGCATGGCCGTCCCGTTGCCGCCGCGGCCCTCCGCGGCGTCCTCGCCCGAGGGCTCGGCTCCGGTGCGGGCCTGCTCCTGGGCACGCTGGACCGTCTCGGCGAGGTTGCGCCAGGCGCGGCGCCCGGCCCGCTTGATCACCGCGGCGCCGAGCACGAAGCCGCCGGCCAGCACCAGGAAGACCGTGAACCCGCCCGCGGCCTGGCCGAGCAGGGTCAGCAGCCAGATCTCCAGAACCGCCCACAGCGCGACCGCCAGCGGCAGCAGGGTGCGGCTCCTCGGCCGGTTCCGCCGGGGCTGCTCGCCTCCCTCGGAGCGCGTCCCGGCACCCGGGCCGCCGGCTCCACCGCCCGGTTCCTGCGGAAGTCCGTGGGGAAAGGGTGCGCGCGTCGTCATGCTTCCAGTGTGCCTGCTACCGCGTAGGCCCGGGATCAGCTCGGCGGGCGGCCGTCCCCGCTGCCGTCCTTGCGGTGCTCCGCGCGGCCGAGGACCTTCTTGACCCGTCCCTCGACCCCCCAGGCGGCGATCCGCCAGAGCGCCTCGGCCATGATGTCCCGGCTCATCTTGGAGTCGCCGCGCTCGCGCTCGACGAAGGTGATCGGGACCTCCACCACGTGGTAGCCGGAGTGCACCGTGCGGCGGGTGAGGTCGACCTGGAAGCAGTAGCCCTGGGAGGCGATGGAGTCCAGGCCGATGCCCTCCAGGGTCTCCTTGCGGAAGGCCCGGAAGCCCGCCGTCACATCCCGTACGTCGACGTCCAGGAGCAGCCGCGAGTAGGTGCTGGCGCCGCGGGAGAGGAACTCCCGGGACTTGGGCCAGTTGACGATCCGGCCGCCCGGCACCCAGCGCGAGCCGATCACCAGGTCGGCGCCGCCCAGCGCGGTCAGCAGCCGGGGCAGCTCCTCGGGCGGATGGGAACCGTCCGCGTCCATCTCGACCAGGACGCCGTAGCCGTTGTCGATGCCCCAGCGGAAGCCCGCCAGATAGGCCGCGCCGAGCCCTTCCTTGCCCTTGCGGTGCAGCACGTGGACGTGGCCGTCCTCGGCCGCCAGCTCGTCGGCGATCTTCCCGGTGCCGTCGGGGCTGTTGTCGTCCGCGACGAGGATGTGTGCCTCGGGCACCGCCTCGCGCACCCGGGAGACGACAGGCCGGATGTTGTCGGCCTCGTCGTAGGTCGGGATGATGACCAGGGCCGTTCCCAGCGGGCCGTACCGCCGCTGTCCGCCGTCCGTCACTGGTGCTGCCCCTCCGCTTGAGCCTGTCGGTCCTGCCTGTCGGTGCCGTCCCCGCCACCGGCCGCGTCCGGCGCGGTACGGGCCCGAGCACCGGTGCCGCTCCGTCTGCGGCCCAGGATCCAGGCCCCGGCGCAGGCGAGCACGCCCACGATAGCGATCACCCATTCGGGAGCGGCACCGACGCGGTCGGCGAGAGTGATCTCGTCGCGCAGCGGGAGCTTCCCGGTGAGCACGTCCTGGGTGAACTCGTCCGTACGCTGCTGGACGGTGCCGTCGGGCGCGACGATGGCGCTGATGCCGCTGGTCGCCGCGGTGACCACGGCGCGGCCGTGCTCGACGGCGCGCAGCTTGGACATCGCCAGCTGTTGCTCGGGCTGCCCGGTCCGGCCGTAGGTGGCGTTGTTGGTCTGGACGACGAGTGCGCGGGCCCCGTCCTTGACGGTGTCCCTGGGGATCTCGTCGTAGGCGACCTCGAAGCAGATCACGTCGCCGAGGCGCGCGGGGCCGGTCTGCAGGACACCGGTGTGGTCGCCCGGATAGAAGTCGCGGGGCACCTGCTGGAGGCGGGTGATGACCTTGCTCAGCTGGGCGCGGAAGGGGACGTACTCGCCGAAGGGGACCGGGTGCTGCTTGGTGTAGGACGCGCCGGGCCCCTTGTCCGGGTCCCAGACGATGCCCTGGTTCTCGACGTAGCCCTCCTTGGTCGGGTGGTCGACCAGGGCGCCGACCAGCACGGGGACGCCGACGGCCTTGACGGCCCGGTCGATGCGGTCGCCCGCCTCCGGGTACTTGTAGGGGTCCAGGTCGGAGGAGTTCTCCGGCCAGATCACCAGGTCGGGGCGGGGCTCCTTGCCCTGCTCGATCCGCTTCGCCAGGTCGAGGGTGGCCTCGGCGTGGTTGTTGAGGATCTGCATCGGGCGGCCCAGGAAGTGCATGCCGGGCTGCTGCACGTTCCCCTGCACGACAGCGACCCGTACGGTGTCGGCCGCCTTCGTCGGCACCGGTACCGCGAGACCGGCGACGCTGGCGGCGCCGGCGAGCGCGAGCGCGCCGAAGCAGGTGGCCCAGGCGCGGCCGGTACGGGCCGCGGCGGACCGCAGCCCCAGGCCCCGCAGCGCGACGGCGGCCAACAGGGTCCCGGTGAGGGCCACCGCGAAGGACACCAGCGGGGCTCCGCCGAGCGCGGCCAGCGGGGTGTAGGGGGAGTCGGTGTTGGCGAAGGCCAGCCGCCCCCAGGAGAAGCCGCCGAACGGCAGCCGGTCGCGCAGGAATTCCTCGGTCAGCCACAGGCACGCACCCCACAGGGGCCACAGCGGCAGCCGCGCGGTGACGGCCAGTCCCGCTCCGAGCCCGAGGACGAACAGGCTCTGCAGAAAGGCGAGTCCGATGACCGCGTCCCAGCCGACGACATGCAGCCACTTGAGCAGCACGACGAAGAAGGGCCAGCCGAACGCGAATCCGAGCCAGGCGCCCTGCCGGCCGGTCCGGCCGCGGGTGAGCAGGCTGAGCGCGGCGACGGCCAGCAGCGAGAGCGGCCAGATCCCGTAGGGCGGGAAGGCGCACGCCAGGGCCACACCGCCGAGCGCGGCCAGCGCGGACCGCCCGGCCTCGCGCCGCGCGAGCGCGGCCAGTCGGCGCATCCGGCCCGGGCGGGCAGCCCGGGTCTCGGAGTGCTCGGAGACGTCGGGCGGAACGTCACTGCCCGTGTCGGCGCTGCTCGCGCGCGTCGGCCCCTCCGGGGCGCCGGGCTGCGCGGCGGGGGCCGCCTTCCGCTCCCGGGAGCCGTCCGGGGCGGAGGCGGAGGTGGTTTCGGGGCCCGATGCCAAGGTCGCGGCCTTCCTAGCAGGTCGTGCGGTGGTGTGTGGTGACGGTACAACGCGCGGGGGGCTGCGCGGGGCGCGGGACCGTAAAGCGGCGGAAAAGCAGGAGCACGCGGCTGTGGGCACCGGCGAAGGGCGCGGAGCGGTAGCCGGGGCGTCGCGGAGTGTCACCGGCGGGCGGGCGCGCCCGGTTCGGGGCGCTGTCTGCGGATCGGGGCCCGGTGCCCTTCGGGCCGACCTGGGACCCGCTGGCTGCGGATCGTCCGAAAGCCGTTGTCTACTGAGCGTCCGGGCCCCGTCCCGGGTCACACCCGCCGACCGGCGGAAACCATCTGTCCCCGTGCCGCGGGCGCTGGACCTGGCTCGCAGTGGTGGTGCGCCGGTGCGGTACACCACCCCGTGGCCCAGCGGCGTTCGACGACAGCGCGGAAGCTCCCCGGTCGGACGTCCTGTGGTGGACGCCGCCGAACCTACCGGGCTCCGGGCAATCATTGTCAACAGCCGAGTTACCTGGGGTGTTTCGGTGAAATCCCAGGTCAGTGCGGAGACGACGGCGTCCCGGTGACCGGCGGAGGGGGTCTCGTTCGGCCGTATCGCCCTCCCCTATGTCACTCGTCCGGCCGTGCGTAGACCTCGCGTCCACTCACCACCGTCCGCAGGCAGACGGGGACTTGACCGCCCGGCGTCAGGTCGGGCAGCCCCGGTGTACCGGAGCGCGGGTCGGTGGACCAGTTCGCGACGCGGGTGTCGGGGGCCTGGACGACCAGCGGACCGGTGCGCCAGAGCGCGTAGTCCGCGGGGGCGCCGGGGACCAGCACTCCGGCGTCATCCGTGCCGAGTGCACGCCAGCCGCCGCGAGTGTGCGCGGTGAAGGCGCCGCGTACGGAGATCCGGTGGTCGTGGGTGCGGTGGAAGGCCGCGGCGCGGACGGCCTCCCAGGGTCCGAGCGGGGTGACCGGGCTGTCGGAGCCGAGCGCGAGCGGGACCCCGGCCCGCAGCAGCGGCGCATAGGGGTTGAGCGTGGCGGCGCGCTCGGCCCCCAGACGGCGCGCGTACATACCGTCCGCTCCGCCCCAGGCCGCGTCGAACCCGGGCTGCACCGAGGCGGTGAGCGCGAGGTCCGCGAAGTCCGCGATGGTGCGGGCGGTGAGCATCTCGGCGTGCTCGACACGGTGCCGGGCGGCGCGGACCCGGGCGATGCCGACCTGCTCGGCGGCCCGCCGCACCCCGTCGGTGACAGCCTGGACGGCGGCGTCCCCGATGGCGTGGAACCCGGCCTGGATCCCCGCCTCGGTGCAGGCGGCGACGTGGACCGCCACCGCCTCGGCGTCCAGCAGGGCACTGCCGCTGGTGCCCGGCGCGTCCGCGTAGGGGGCGCACAGGTGCGCCGTGTGCGAGCCCAGAGACCCGTCGGCGAACAGGTCCCCCGCGGCGCCGATCGCACCGAGCTCCCGGACGCGGGCCGCCTCCTTTGCCGAAGTGACGAGTTCGGCCCAGTACCCGTGTACGCGGGGGCCGGGTTCCTCGGCGGCCAGCGCAAGCAGCCCGCGCAGATCCTCCTCGCCGGAGATGTCCGGGCCCGCGCACTCGTGCAGCGAGCCGATGCCGAGGGAGGCGGCGCGGGCCCGGGCCGCACGCTGGGCCTCGGTGCGCTGCCGGGCTGTGAGCGTGCCGTGCGCCGCCTCCCGCACGGCGTGGTGCGCGGCACCGGTCAGCGGGGCGTCGGGCCGGTAGCCCTCGCGGGTGGTGATGCCGGGGACCAGGTCCAGCATGGCCGTGCTGGCGAGTGCGGAGTGCACGTCGACCCGGGTCAGGTACAGCGGACGTCCGCCGCTCGCCTCGTCGAGTTCGGCGCGGCCCGGATGGCGCTGCTCGGGCCAGGCGTGCGCGTCCCAGCCGGTGCCCAGCAGCACCCGGTCGTCCGGCCGTGCCCGCGCGTACGCGCGCACCCGGGCCAGCGCGTCGGCCAGCGTGGGTGCTCCCGACAGGTCGAGCCCGGTCAGCGCGAGACCGGTCGCCGTGGTGTGCACGTGCGCGTCGGTGAAGGCCGGGGTGACCAGCGCGCCGTCGAGGTGCACCACCTCGTCCACGCCCTCCGCGAACGAGTCGGCGGCCCCTTCCGAGCCGACCCAGGCGATGCGGTCGCCCTCCACGACCATCGCGGTCGCGAACGGGTCGGCGGGGCTGTGCACCTCGCCCTCGCGCAGCAGGACGGTACGGGGCCGGGAGGGGGTCGTGCGCTCGGTCATGGGGACAGTCTCCCGCTTCCGGGCAGTTGCCCGGCGCCCGGGGGCCGAGAGCGCCTCCGGAGTGCC
The DNA here is from genome assembly GCF_042869575.1 of Streptomyces sp. NPDC006925. Taxonomy (NCBI): domain Bacteria; kingdom Bacillati; phylum Actinomycetota; class Actinomycetes; order Kitasatosporales; family Streptomycetaceae; genus Streptomyces; species Streptomyces sp. NPDC006925. The sequence continues at coordinate 14,003 of NZ_JBIAGB010000031.1, read as the reverse complement.
GGGGGAAGGAAGGGCTCCCTCCCGGCGGAGCCCCGTGTCCAGCCGCCTCGGCCCCGGCCCCGGCCCCGGCCCCGGCCCCGGCGGATTCCGGACCGGGACGGGTCAGATGCGGGGCGGACGCGCCTCGTAGGGGGTGGACAGCACGACGGTGGTGCGGGTGGAGACCCCCGCCAGGCTCCGGATCCTGGCCAGCAGGTGTTCCAGCTCGATCGGCGTGGCCACGCGCACCTTGAGGATGTAGTTCTCGTCCCCCGCCACGCTGTGGCACGCCTCGATCTCGGGCACGTCGGCGAGCCGGTCCGCGATGTCGTCAGGGGCGCTGGGGTCGAACGGTTTGACCGAGATGAACGCCGTCATCGGCAGTCCGACCGCCTCGGAGTCCACCAGCGCGGCATAGCCGCGGATGACGCCGCGCTGTTCGAGACGGCGCACCCGCTGGTGCACGGCCGAGGTGGACAGGCCGGTGGCCTTGCCCAGGTCGGTATAGCTCATCCGCCCGTCCTTGACGAGCAGTTCCACGATCTGACGGTCGAGTTCCTCCACAGCGGATCACCGTACTGCCCTCGCGCGCCCGCCGCAGCGGAAAAAGCTCCGGCGCACGCATACGGCGCACCGGGCCCGGTGGACGCCGCGTCGAATATCCGAATGCCAAGTATGTGACCAAGGCCACACTTATGCATCCGCGTGCTCCCGTGCAGAGTGATTATGCGCGCGGCACGACGGGAAGTGCTTGCTGTGGCCGGAGCCCAGTCGCCCGGCCGTTCCATCAAGGGGGATCACATGCGCACGACGAAATCCGCCCAGTCCGCCCGCCCGCGAAGCGCTCTCCGGAGCGAGGCGCACCGCGACGAGACGCGACCGAACGAAGCGGCCGCTCTCCCGGACGGCCCCGACACCCCCACCGACCCGTCCGGACCGGTCACCGAGGACGAGATGTACGAAAGTCTCCGCGTCCAGTGCCCCGAATGCCGCCAGGCGATCGCTGTGTTCGCGCAGGAGGAGAAGCTGCCGCGGCACGGGCTGTGCGCCTCCCCCTGGGACCCGTTCGGCCTGACGGTGTGCCAGGGATCCGGCCGCCCGGTGGGCGGGGCCGTCCCCTGGGACAGCGAGACCCGGGAACGCGCGGTCAGCGAACTGCTCACGCTTCCCGAGGGATTGGACTGGCGCACCCAGCCCTTCTCGCATGCGGGACGCCCGGACCGCCGGCCGGTTCCGGTCGGCGCCGAGTGACCGACCGGCCCTCCGGGGCACGGAGCGGGACGGCCCGGCACACGCCGGCGGACCCCGCCGCGGGGGCGCCGACTCCCTGCTGAACTGCCTGGCCGCCGCCGGCCGTCCGCACCTCGCCCGTCGAGCGCGCGTCCGGCCGCCCCGGCCGCCGGACGCGAACACACCACGCCACCCGTGCGACAGGGCTGCGCGGCGCGCAGCAGGTCGGCGCGGCACATCGCAAGGGGCTCCCGCACCGGACCCGGACACCGGCGACCCTACGGCCGGGCGTTCCCCCGGCCGGCGCGAGACGGCTGCACGGACGCAACACGCCTGGTCAGCAGTGCCGTTCAGCTGCTGTTCGGCATCGTCCCGCATCGGAACCCGGACCGCGCCGCAGAGCGTGCGGGCCTTCCGCGTCGGGGCGGCACGCCCGCGCACGCCGCTGCGCGGTCCGGCGCACGGCGCTCCCCCGCCGTACCGGCACCGAACGGGCCACGGCGCTCCGCACCGCTCCCGGGCGCCGAGGGAGCCGAAGGAGCCGAGGGAGCCGACCGATACCGGCCCGCCCGATGACATGGCGCGTCACCCCACCGTGCGGGAAGACGACGCAGCGTGACGCCCCGACGCACTGCTCCCGGCCGCACCGCCCCGGCCGCAAATCCGCACGCACGCGGACGGGCCCGGGCCCGTACCGGTAGCCCGCGCACGGGCCCGGCGTGGATCCCGCACGGCTGGGAACCTCGGAGGGCCGAGGAGGCATCATGGCGAACACGCGCACAAAGAGCAGGACAGCCGCGGCCCCCCGTCGCGGCGAACGGGCCCGGCAGCAGGCCGTGGTGCGGGAACTGCTGCGACGGCACGGGAACACCTACGCGGAAGACGCCGGTATCACGCTGCGTGACACTCCGCAGCCGCTCTACCGCCTTCTGGTGCTTTCCCTGCTGCTGAGCGCCCGCATCCGTGCGGACATCGCGGTCGCCAGCGCGCGGGCGCTGTCCCGGGCCGGGATGCGGGACCCGCGGCGGATGGCGGAGGCCACCTGGCAGCAGCGGGTCGACGCACTCGGCGAGGGCGGCTACCGGCGCTACGACGAGCGCACCGCCACCCAACTCGGCCGGGGGGCGGAACTGCTGCTGGACCGGTGGGGCGGCGACCTGCGCAGGATGCGGCGGAGCGGCGACGTCGCCGCCGCGCTGCGCGAGGTCCCCGGCATCGGCCCGCTGGGCGCGTCGATCTTCCTGCGCGAGGCTCAGGCGGTGTGGCCCGAGTACCGGCCCTGGCTGGACCAGAAGGCGCTGCAGGGCGCGGAGCGGCTGGGACTGCCGGCGTCCGCCGAGGCGCTGGCCGACCTGGTGCGGGAGGACGAGCTGGCGCCGCTGGCCGCCGGGCTGGTGCGGGTCGCGCTCAGCAAGGACGTCGCCGAGGACGTCTGGGACGCGGCTCGCGGCTGAGGAGCGCCGCACCCGGCAGCGGTCGGCTCGGCGACCGCCGCCGTCGGTGACCGGTCCACCGGCCACGCCCCGTTCGCCCCGGAGCCCGAACCGTGGGCCGGGGTGGAACTGCGGGCCGGGCCCCGGTCCGCGGCGCGCGCCCCTCGTGCCCGCCCGGTCCGCTCAGCTCCTGCGTTCCGGCCCCGCCACGTGCCGGGCGATGACCATGCGCTGGATCTGGTTGGTCCCCTCCACGATCTGGAGGACCTTGGCCTCACGCATGTACCGCTCGGCGGGGAAGTCCGTGGTGTAGCCGTACCCGCCGAGGAGTTGCACCGCGTCGGTGGTGACGGCCATGGCGGCGTCCGTGCAGAACAGCTTGGCCATCGCCGCCTGTCGTGAGAACGGCTGCCCCGCGTCCCGCCGCCGGGCCGCCGCCAGGTAGAGGGCCCGCCCGGCCTCGATCCGGGTCGCCATGTCGGCGAGCATGAAGCGCAGCCCCTGGAAGTCCGCGAGGGGGCGGCCGAACTGCTCGCGTTCGGCCGTGTAGGCCAGCGCTTCGTCCAGCGCCGCCTGTGCGACACCGACGGCGCAGGCCGCGATCCCCAGGCGGCCCGAGTCGAGGGAGGAGAGGGCGACCGCGAAGCCCTGGCCCTCGTCTCCGAGTCGACGGGTGTCGGGGATCCGCACCTCATCGAGATGGAGCTGCGCCGTCGGAGAGCCGTTCAGCCCCATCTTGTGCTCGGGTGCCGCCGCGCTCAGCCCCTGGGCATCGGCGGGGACGAGGAAGGCGGTGATACCGCCCGCCCCCTCGGCGCCGGTCCGGGCGAGCACGGTGTAGAAGTCGGCGACGCCGCCGTGGGTGATCCACGCCTTGGTGCCGTTGAGCACCCAGTCGTCACCGTCGCGGACGGCCCGGGTGCGCAGCGCGGCGGCGTCCGAGCCGGAGGACGGTTCGGAGAGGCAGTAGGCGCCCAGCAGGCCGCCGCCGAGCATGTCGGGCAGCCACTCGGTGCGCTGCTCCTTGCTGCCGAAGTGCGCCAGGCCGTGGCAGGAGAGCGAGTGCACGCTGGTGCCCAGCCCCACGGTGAGGCGCGCGGCGGCGAGTTCCTCGAGGACCTGGAGGTAGACCTGGTACGGCTGGCTCCCGCCGCCGTGCTCCTCGGGGTAGGGCAGGCCCAGGAGTCCCGCCTCGGAGAGCAGCCGGAAGGTCTCGCGGGGGAAGACGCCGGCGGCCTCCTGCTCCGCGGCGACGGGCTTGATCTCCCGCTGCACCAGGTCGCGGACGAGGCCCAGCAGGTCGCGTGACTCGTCCGTGGGCAGTTCACGTTCCACCGGCTGCGGACCGTCCTTGGGCATGACGCGCTCTCCTTCGGGTCAGGAATCGCGACGACCGGCGCCGGGGTGTGGCGGGTCGCCGAGGGACACCGGCCCGCTGGCGGACCGGGGGTGCCGCTGCCCCTGCCGTGATACTGCACCGTCGGGTCGCGAGGGTGGCTGACCAGCGGCTGCGGCGAGTTGGAGTATGCCCGATCGAGCGCCGCACGTCACCGGCGTAGGGGTGTGAACCGCTCGATGATCGCGAAGGGGCGCCGGGTGCGGCCCCGGGCACCGAAATTGGTCCGAACCATTGACTGACTGGTCTAGTCCATCTACATTCCCCGAACGTACGACCGGCGCCACCCCCCACACCCTCCGCACCCCACACGCGAGGTGACCATGCTCGGATCGGACAGCCAGCACTCCCCACGCACCGAACGCTCCCGCCTCTCCCGCCGCCGCGGACTCATCGCCTTCCTGGGTGCACTGTGCGCGGCCCTGCTGACCACGACGCTGCTCTCGGCCACGGCCTCCGCCGGCCCCCGTCCGACCGCGGACGGGAACCGCCACGGCTCGGTCGCGGCACCGTCGGCAGCCGGCGGAAAGACCGTCGGCTACTTCACCAACTGGGGCGTCTACCAGCGCAATTACCACGTCAAGAACATCGAGACCTCGGGCTCGGCGGACAAGCTCACGCACATCAACTACGCCTTCGGCAACGTCCAGGGCGGCAAGTGCACCGTCGGCGACAGTTACGCCGACTACGAGAAGTCCTACACCGCCGCCCAGAGCGTCGACGGCAAGGCCGACACCTGGGACCAGCCGCTGCGCGGCAACTTCAACCAGCTCCTGAAGCTCAAGAAGAAGCACCCGGACCTGAAGGTGCTGTGGTCGTTCGGCGGCTGGACCTGGTCCGGCGGCTTCGGCCAGGCGGCCCGGAACCCGGCGGCCTTCGCCGAGTCCTGCTACAACCTGCTCGACGACTCGCGCTGGAAGGGGCTCTTCGACGGCATCGACATCGACTGGGAGTACCCCAACGCCTGCGGACTGAGCTGCGACACCAGCGGCCGGAACGCCTTCACGAACGTGATGAAGGCGCTGCGCGCCAAGTTCGGCGACAAGCTGGTGACCGCTGCCATCACCGCCGACGCCTCCCCCGGCGGCAAGATGGAGGCCACGGACTACAAGACGGCCGCCCAGTACGTCGACTGGTACATGCCGATGACCTACGACTACTTCGGCGCCTGGGATGCGAAGGGCCCCACGGCACCGCACTCGCCGCTGAGCTCCTACTCGGGCATCCCCAAGGAGGGCTTCAACACCCAGGCCACCATCGCCAAGCTCAAGGGCATGGGCATACCCGGCAGCAAGCTGCTGTACGGCCTCGGCTTCTACGGCCGCGGCTGGACCGGAGTGACGCAGTCGGAGCCCGGCGGCACCGCGACCGGCCCGGCCCCCGGCACCTATGAGCAGGGCATCGAGGACTACAAGGTCCTCAAGAGCAAGTGCCCGACCACCGGCACCGTCGGCGGTACCGCCTACGCCCACTGCGGCAACCAGTGGTGGAGCTACGACACCCCCCAGACGATCGGCGCCAAGGGCGACTGGGCCGCGCAGCAGGGTCTCGCCGGCTCCTTCTTCTGGGAGCTGAGCGGCGACACCGCGAACGGAGAGCTGATCAAGGCCATCCGGTAGCGCGCTGCCGTCCGGTAGCGCGTACGACGCCCGGCAGAGCACCAGGGGCCCCGCGGCGCACCACCGCGGGGCCCCTGGCCGCGAAGAGCAGCTCCGCAGCGGTTGCCGGGCGCCCGGCGACGGCGCCGGTGGCGGACTGCCACCGCCGGGCTCCGGCCGCACCCGTCTCCACGGCCCCGGACCGCTCCGGGTCCGCGTACGGCGCTTCCGGGCATGCCGGTCGGCCCCGTCCGCCGGTCGGCCCCGTCCGCCGGGCGGGCGGGGCCGACCGGGACTCTCTAGCGCTGCGCTCGTCCGCCCGCGCGCGCCCGCTCCAGCGCGCCGACGCCGACCGCGGCGAGGGCGACCTGGATGATCAGCTCGATCCAGTCGAACCCTCGGGTGTCGGCGACACCCAGGCCACTGGCGATTCCCGTGCCGACGAACGCGGCGACGACGCCCACCACCACCGTCCACAGCAGGCCGACCCGCTGCCTGCCCGGCAGCACCAGCCGGCCGAGCGCGCCGATGACGACGCCGACGACGAGCGCACTGATGATTCCGGAGATGTCCACGACCGCCTCCCGGACCCAGGGACATTGCTACCGGAACGAGTGTCCCGGAACCGCGCGGATCATGCGGAACCCCGCACGGCAGCGGCCGCCGGCTGCGCGTGCAGCGGCTCCCGGCAGTCGGCGCGCGGCGGAAGCGTGCTCTCGAACCCCGTGGCGATCTCCAGTGTGCCCTGCAACGTGCGGGTGAGCAGGTCGCACAGCACCTCGGCGGAGAGCTCCTGCCCGCGCGCGAGCCAGTCCAGGGTGACGCCCTCCACCGAGGAGAGCCAGCCCACCAGGGCGGCTCGGGCGAGCGGCGGGAGGCGGGTGCGGCCCCAGGAGCCCTCGGCGATCACGCCCAGCAACTGCTCGCGCACCCGGTCGCGGATCTCCAGTACCTGCGCGTCGTGACCCACTCCCCCGCTGACGACCGTGCGGTACGCGGCCTGGTTCTGCTGGGCGTAGCGCAGATAGCCCTCGATGGTGCGCTGGACGCGGTCGGCGCGGGGCAGGTCGGGGCTGCTCGTCGCGCGGAGCACAAGTTCGGCGACGGCGTCCTCGATGACGGCGAGGTAATAACCGCGTTTGCTGGTGAAGTAGTAGTAGATCAGCCCCTTGGCCACGCCTGCGGTGCGCGCGATGTCGTCCATGGACAGGGCGTCGTAGGACGTGTCGGCGAAGAGGGTGCGCCCCGCCGCCAGCAGCTCGGCGCGACGCGCCTGGGACCGCTCGGTACCGCGGGGGCCGGGGAACCTGCGCACCTCGTGCGCCCGGGCGTCAGCCACCGTGCGCCCGTTTCTCCAAGTGGGTTGGCATGGCCGGAGTATGACACCCCCTCACCTGCTTCCGCCGCCGGATTACGCCGACCGGCGGCGCCCGCACTCCGCCTGCCCCCGCTCGCGCGCGGACGGCGGTCGGCGGGCATTGTCGGAGGCGGCTGGGAGACTCCCGGCATGGACGACAGGACGGGGGGCTCGGGGCACCGGCACCGCACCCGGGAGGCACCGGAGCGCGGCAGATGGGCGCTGGCACCGGCGGGCGGCACCCGGGTGCGGGTGTGCCCGCTGGACGCGCACGGCCGCGCGGCGGGTCCCGTGCACACGGAGGAGTCGACGGCGGCTGCCGTACGGGCCCGCCCGGAGGTGGCCCGATGGGTGTGGCGGGCCACCCCGCAGGTGCAGTCGGAGCTGCTGGCCGCCGGGATCCGGGTGGCGCGCTGCTATGACGTGGAGACGGCCGAGGCGCTGCTGCTCGCGCACGAGGGCCGGGCGGGCGATCCCCGTTCGCTGCCCGCCGCGTGGGCCCGGCTGCACGGACGTCCGGTGCCCCCGGACCGGCCGCCGGAGCATCTGGAGTCCGATGTCCCGCCGTCGCTGTTCGACACGGGCCCGGTACCGCTGCCGGACGGCGTGGATCCGCTGGAGGCGCTGCTGGAGGTGTACACGGCGCAGCTGGACCGGACGGCGCGGGCGCAGCACCCGGAGCGGATGCGGCTCCTGCTGGCCGGGGAGTCCGCGGGGACGCTGGTGGCCGGGGAGATGACACAGGCGGGGCTGCCCTGGAGCGCGGAGATCCACCGGGAGCTGCTGGAGGAGCTGCTGGGCGAGCGGTACGCGGGCAACGGGCTGCCGAGGCGCCTGGTGGAGCTGGAGGAGGAGATCTCGCAGGCGTTCGGTCCCGGCGAGCGGGTGCGCCCCGACCTGGCCGCGGAGGTGCTCCAGGCGTTCGCCCGCGCGGGGATCCGGCTGGGGTCCACGCGGGCCTGGGAGCTGCGGAAGGTGGACCATCCGGCGGTCGAGCCGCTGCTGCGCTACAAGAAGCTGTACCGCCTCTACACCGCGCACGGCTGGAGCTGGCTGCGCTCCTGGGTGCGGAACGGCCGCTTCCACGCCGCGTACGTGCCCGGCGGCGCGGCCTCCGGCCGCTGGACCACCAACGGGGGCGGTGCGCTGCAGATCCCGAAGGTGGTGCGGCGGGCCGTGGTCGCCGACCCGGGGCATCTGCTGGTGGTGGCCGACGCCGATCAGCTGGAGCCGCGGGTGCTCGCGGCCGTCTCCCGGGACCCGGGGCTGATGACGGCGGCGAGCAGCGGGCAGGACCTGTACACGGTGCTGTCGCAGCGGGCCTTCGCGGGCGACCGCGACCGCGCCAAGCTCGCGGTGCTGGGCGCGGTCTACGGCCAGACCAGCGGTGACGGCCTGCGCCATCTCGCCGCGTTGCGGAAGCGGTTCCCGGCCGCGGTCTCCTATGTGGACGAGGCGGCCCGCGCGGGAGAGGAGGGCCGGCTCGTCCGTACCCATCTGGGCCGCACCTCCCCGCCCGTGGGACGCGGCGGGGAGGAGGAAGCGGGCGGCACCGGGCCCGAGGCGGGCGCGGGGGCCTCCGGGCCGCCCGAGGGTGCTTCCGGGAGCGCGGCGGGCGCCGCGCGGGCCCGGGGCCGCTTCACCCGGAACTTCGTGGTCCAGGGCAGCGCGGCGGACTGGGCGGTACTGATGCTCGCGGCGCTGCGCCGGCGCCTCCTGCCCCTCGTCGCCGAACTGGTGTTCTTCCAGCACGACGAGGTCATCGTGCACTGCCCCGCCGAGGAGGCGCCCCGGGTCCGGGAGGCGATCACGGCGTCCGCCGAGGAGGCCGGCGTCGCCGCGTTCGGGCAGACTCCCGTGCGCTTCGGATTCACCACCGCCGCGGTGGAGTGCTACGCCGACGCCAAGTGACGGAGCAGGACCGGGCGACCTGTGCCACGGCGGCGAGCACCGGGGCGCGTGTCGGGGGACGATCGAGGGGCGGCCGGGCCGGTCGGCGCGGGAGCCCTGCGCGGACGCTCCCGGCCCACGGAGGTTTCCCCGTCCGAAAGGTGTGACCATGACAGCGTCGGCGCGGATCGGTGTCACCGGATTGGCCGTCATGGGGCGCAATCTCGCCCGCAACTTCGCCCGGAACGGCTTCACGGTCGCCCTGCACAACCGCACCGAGGCGCGGACCAGGGAGCTGATGGACGCGTTCGGCCACGAGGGCGACTTCGTACCGGCCGGCTCCGCGCGGGAGTGCGTGGCGGCCCTGCGGCGGCCCCGCTGCCTGGTGGTGATGGTCAAGGCGGGCGAGCCGACGGACGCGGTCCTCAAGGAGTTCGCCGAACTGCTGGAGCCCGGCGACATCCTCATCGACGGAGGGAACGCCCACTTCGAGGACACCCGCAGGCGGGAGGCCGCGCTGCGCGAGCGCGGCCTCCACTTCGTGGGCACGGGCATCTCCGGCGGCGAGGAGGGTGCCCTGCTGGGCCCGAGCATCATGCCGGGCGGCTCGGACGAGTCCTGGGAGGCACTGGGCCCGCTGCTGGAGCGGATCGCGGCGCGGGCTCCGGACGGCACCCCGTGCACCGCGCACATCGGACCGGACGGGGCCGGCCACTTCGTGAAGATGGTGCACAACGGCATCGAGTACGCGGACATGCAGCTCATCGCGGAGGCGTACGACCTGCTGCGGAAGGTCGCGGGCCGGTCCCCCGCCGAGATCGCCGAGATCTTCCGGCGCTGGAACGAGGGGCGGCTGGACTCCTACCTGATCGAGATCACCGCACAGGTGCTCACCCACACCGACGCGGAGACCGGCCGGCCGTTCCTCGATGTCGTCGCCGACCGCGCGGAGCAGAAGGGCACCGGCCGCTGGACCGTGCAGACCGCCCTCGACCTGGGGGTTCCGGTACCCGGCATCGCCGAGGCCGTCTTCGCCCGCTCGGTCTCCGGCCACGCGGACCTGCGCGCCGCCTCCCGTCGGCTGGCAGGACCCGCCGCGCGCGCCCTCGGCGAGGGCGAGGCGGCCGCGTTCACCGACCGCGTCGAGCAGGCCCTGTACGCGTCGAAGATCGTCTCCTACACCCAGGGCTTCCACGAGATCGCCGCCGGCAGCGAAAAGTACGGCTGGCACATCGACCTCGGAGAGGTCGCCGCGATCTGGCGCGGCGGCTGCATCATCAGAGCCGCCTTCCTCGACCGCATCACCAGGGCCTACGCCGCACAGCCGGGGCTGCCCAGCCTGCTCACAGACGAGGGGTTCGCGGCCGAGATCGCCGCCGCACAGGACGACTGGCGCGCGGTCGTCGCCACAGCCGCCACCCAGGGTGTCCCCATCCCGGGCTTCGCCTCCGCCCTCGCCTACTACGACTCGCTGCGCGCCGAACGCCTTCCGGCCGCACTCACCCAGGGGCAGCGCGACTACTTCGGCGCACACACCTACCGCCGCACCGACCGCGAGGGCGTCTTCCACACCCTCTGGGGCGGCAACAGGACCGAAGTCGAGGGCTGACCCCTCGCCCTCTCCGGTCCGGAGGGCCCGGCGCCCCCGGTCGACGCCCGCGCATGCGGGGCCCGGGCGCGAAGCGCCTGGCGGGAAACCGTCGCCGCCGCCGGGCGCGGAGTACCGATGGCGGGTCGGGCGCCACTTCCCGCGGCGGACCGGACCTCGGCCCGCTGTCACAGGGCCGTCCCCGGACCGTTGCGGCACCGTACCGGGGGCACCCGTGCCCGGCCCTGCCGACGTCCTTCCGGGCAGAACCACCGAACGGGACGAAGGCGAGGGATCCGCGATGACTGCCGGCTGCCGGGACTGCGAGAGCTGCACCAAATCCGGGCTGGGAAAACTGCTCCAGGCGACGGGAGTCGGCCTGATGTACCTGTGCACCGTGGGCATCGGATACCTGCTCAAGCGGGGGCTGCGGCGTCACTGCCCGCGGTGCGGGCACCTGCTGGCCCGGCACGCACGGCGCGCGGACGGCTCGTTCCGCGACTGAGCCCCGCGCCCCGGCGCCGGGGCGGCCCTGCCGGCCTGCCGGCCGGGGCCCCGGGCCCGCGGGTTGCGCGGAGGCTACCGTGCGGGGATGGCCGAGGTACTGCACATCACCGAACGGGTCCTGTGGGACGAAGCCTGCGCGCGGGGGACGTACGAGATGTCCACCCGCGGCCGGACGCTGAGCGAGGTCGGCTTCATCCATCTCTCGCTGCGGCACCAACTCCCCGGCGTGGCGGCCGCGCTCTACGGCGACCAGGTGGCACCGGACCGGCTGATCGTCCTCGTCGTCGACACCGAGCGGCTCTCCTCGCCCGTCCGCTACGAGCCGGCGGCGCCCGGCGGTGAGGAGTTCCCGCACCTCTACGGGCCGCTGCCGGTGTCGGCGGTCGTGGCGACCGAGCCCTGGAGCGGCGGGAGCTGAGGAGCCGTACGGCCCGGCGTGGAACCGGCGTGGCGCGCCGCCCGGTCGGTGAACGGCACCGGATAGCGGACATGAACGCACGGACAACGGACCGTTTCCGGCCAAACCCTTGATGCGCTCCTGACAGGAGCTCGCCCCGAGTGGCAGTCTGCGACTGGCCGCTCGTACCGCTGCACGAACGGCGAGCGGTAGTTCCCCCACGCGGTGCTGGTCGTTCCGGTGACCGCACCAGCAACACCGTTCCACCAGCTCGCGTTTGCTCCGCCTTGCTCTGCCGAGATCCGCCGGACGGTCGTCCGCCGTCCGGTCTCCCAGGCCGCACACCGTGCGACCAGCAGAAGGAGCCAGTCTTGCGAAGATCAACCTCCCACAGAGGCACCACCGCCACCTCCCACAGACGCCTCCTGCCGCCGAAGGCATCGGCGGGCGTCGCACTCGGCGCCGTGGCCGCCCTGCTCTCGGTCGCCGTCCAGACCGGTCCGGCCGCGGCCGACGACCAGAGCCACGACTCCGCCGCGGCAGCCACCAAGGGTGCCGACACCGGGGCCCTGCCCGTCAAGCTCTCGCCCGCCCAACGCGACGCGCTGCTGCGGAAGGCGGACAGCAAGAAGGCCGCCACCGCCGACAAGCTCGGCCTGGGCGCCAAGGAGAAGCTGGTCGTCCGCGACGTGCTCAAGGACCGCGACGGCACCGTCCACACGCGCTACGAGCGCACCTACCGCGGAATGCCCGTGCTCGGCGGCGACCTCGTCGTGGAGACCACCGCGAAGGGCGCCACCAAGGAGGTCGGCCGAGCCTCCAAGCACGCGCTCAAGAACCTCTCCGCCAAGGCGGGCGTGCGGCCCGGCACGGCGGAACGGCAGGCGCTCAAGGCCGCCGACGCCGCGGGGTCGAAGAAGACCGACGCCGACCGCGGACCGCGCAAGGTCGTCTGGCTGGTCGAGGGCAAGCCCACCCTCGCCTTCGAGACGGTCGTCGGCGGACTGCAGCACGACGGCACGCCCAACGAGCTGCACGTCGTCACCGACGCGCGCACCGGCAAGAAGCTCAGCCAGTGGCAGGGCATCGAGACCGGCATCGGCAACACCCAGTACAGCGGCCAGGTCACCCTCGGCACCGCGCAGTCGGGCTCGAACTACACGCTGACCGACAACGCCCGCGGCGGCCACAAGACCTACAACCTCAACCACGGGACCTCCGGCACCGGCTCCCTCTTCTCCCAGTCCTCCGACACCTGGGGGAACGGCAGCCCGTCCAACGCCGCCACCGCGGGTGCGGACGCGCACTTCGGCGCCGCGGAGACCTGGGACTACTACAAGGAGGTCTACGGCCGCTCCGGCATCCGCGGTGACGGCCAGGCCGCATACTCCCGGGTCCACTACGGCAACAGCTACGTCAACGCGTTCTGGAGCGACTCCTGCTTCTGCATGACGTACGGCGACGGCTCGGGCAACAGCAAGCCGCTGACCTCGCTGGACGTGGCGGGGCACGAGATGACCCACGGTGTCACCTCGGCCACCGCCGGCCTGATCTACAGCGGCGAGTCCGGCGGCCTCAACGAGGCGACCTCGGACATCTTCGGCACGGCCGTGGAGTTCCACGCCGCCAACTCGACCGACAAGGGCGACTACCTCGTCGGCGAGAAGATCGACATCAACGGTGACGGCTCCCCGCTGCGCTACATGGACAAGCCCAGCCGGGACGGCGCCTCCAAGGACTACTGGTACTCGGGTATCGGGAACAGCGACGTGCACTACTCGTCGGGTCCCGCCAACCACTGGTTCTACCTGCTGAGCGAGGGCAGCGGCGCCAAGGTCATCAACGACGTCAGCTACAACTCGCCCACCTCCGACGGTCTCCCGGTCACCGGGATCGGCCGCGAGAAGGCCGCGCTGATCTGGTACAAGGCGCTGACCACCAAGTTCACCTCCACCACCAACTACGCCGGGGCACGCGCCGGCACCCTCGCGGTGGCCGGTGACCTGTACGGCACCGACAGCGCCGAGTACAAGTCGGTGGCGGACGCCTGGGCCGGTGTCAACGTCGGCGAACGCCCCGGCGGCGACCCCGACCCCGGCGACGGCAAGACGTTCACCAACGACACGGACGTCTCCATCCCGGACTACCCCGGCTCCGCGGTGACCTCCAAGATCACCACCACCGGTCTGAGCGGCAAGGCCCCCAGCAACCTCAAGGTGGGCGTGAACATCGTGCACACCTACAGCGGTGACCTGCAGGTCGACCTGGTGGGCCCGAGCGGCAGGTCGTACCGCCTGCACAGCTCCTCCGGCGACTCGACGCCGAACATCAACACCACCTACAGCGTCGACGCCTCGGCCGAGAACGCCAACGGTGTCTGGCAGTTGAAGGTCCGGGACCGGGCCTACTTCGACACCGGGTACATCAACAGCTTCAAGCTGACCTTCCCGTAACCCTCCGCAGCACCGGTCCGGCGCGCTGCGCGCCGGACCGCCGCGGCACCGCGTGCGCCGTGGCGGGGGCCCCCGCGCCCCGCCCCGCGCCCCGCCCCGGGGGGGGGCGCGCCCCGGGGGGGGGCCGCGCCCGGGGGGGGGGGGCCGGGGGGGGGGCCCCCCCCGGCCCCCCCCG
>NZ_JBIAGB010000030.1:25906-83668 GCF_042869575.1 Streptomyces sp. NPDC006925 | reverse complement strand
GGTGGGGGGGGGGGGGGGGGCCCGGGGGGGGGGGGGGGTGGGGGGGCGGGGGGGGGCCCCCCCCCGCGGGGGGCCCCGGGGGGGGGGCCCGCGCGGGGCCCCGCCCCCCGGGGGGGGGGGGCGGGGCCACGGCGGACACGGAGTGCGGCGGTCAGCAGCCGAGGAGGCGGCCGGCCAGGTAGCCCTCGATCTGGTCGAGGGAGACGCGCTCCTGCTTCATGGTGTCGCGCTCACGCACCGTGACGGCATTGTCGTCGAGGGTGTCGAAGTCGACGGTGACGCAGAACGGGGTGCCGATCTCGTCCTGGCGGCGGTAGCGGCGGCCGATGGCGCCCGCGTCGTCGAAGTCGATGTTCCAGTGCTTGCGCAGCGTCTCGGACAGGCCGCGGGCCTTGGGAGAGAGCTGCTCGTTCCGGGAGAGCGGCAGCACGGCGACCTTGACCGGGGAGAGCCGGGGGTCGAGGCGCATCACGGTGCGCTTCTCCATCTTGCCCTTGGCGTTGGGCGCCTCGTCCTCGATGTAGGCGTCCAGCATGAAGGCGAGCATCGCGCGGTTGACACCGGCGGCCGGCTCGATGACGTACGGGACCCAGCGCTCGCCGGCCTCCTGGTCGAAGTACGACAGGTCCTGGCCGGACGCCTTGGAGTGGGCCGTGAGGTCGAAGTCGGTGCGGTTGGCGACGCCCTCCAGCTCGGAGAACTCGCTGCCGCCGAAGTTGAAGCGGTACTCGATGTCGGCGGTGCGCTTCGAGTAGTGGGAGAGCTTCTCCTTCGGGTGGTCGTACCAGCGGATGTTCTCCTCGCGGATGCCGAGGTCCCGGTACCAGGCCCAGCGCTGGTCCATCCAGTACTGGTGCCACTCCTCGTCCTCGCCCGGCTTGACGAAGAACTCCATCTCCATCTGCTCGAACTCGCGGGTGCGGAAGATGAAGTTGCCCGGTGTGATCTCGTTCCGGAAGGACTTGCCCGTCTGCGCGATGCCGAACGGCGGCTTCTTGCGCGAGGTCTGCTGGACGTTCGCGAAGTTGGTGAAGATGCCCTGCGCGGTCTCGGGACGCAGGTAGGTGACCGAGCCGGAGTCCTGGGTGGGGCCCAGGTGGGTGGAGAGCAGCCCGGAGAACTGCTTGGGCTCGGTGAAGCCGCCCTTGTTGCCGCAGTGCGGGCAGTTGATGTCGGCCAGGCCGTTCTCCGGCTCGCGGCCGTGCTTGGCCTCGTACGCCTCGATCAGGTGGTCGGCGCGGTAGCGCTTGTGGCACGAGGTGCATTCGGTGAGCGGATCGGTGAAGGTGGAGACATGGCCCGACGCCTCCCAGACCTCGGGGGCCAGAATCACCGACGAGTCGATGCCCACCACGTCGTCGCGGGAGGTGACCATGGAGCGCCACCACTGACGCTTGATGTTCTCCTTCAGCTCCACGCCCAGCGGCCCGTAGTCCCAGGCGGCACGCTGACCGCCGTAGATCTCACTGCACGGGTAGACGAAGCCACGGCGCTTGCTGAGGCTGACAATTGTGTCGATCTTGTCGGCGGCCACGGTGCTCTCTTCATTGACGGCGAGACGGAATACCTCAGATTACTGGGGGCCGTAGGGGGCGCGGCAAATCGGTTCCGGCTCGCATCGGGACCTCTTGTCCGGAGTCATCGGGACCGCCCCGGAAGATCCCTTCCGGCAGCGCACCGTGATCACGGAGCGCAAAGCTTTAGTTGACAATCGTTTCCAGTTTCGATGAAAATGAGTGTCATGAACATCGGCCACCGCCCCCGTCGGCTCATACGTACCAGCGCAGCCCTGAGCGCCCTCGGGCTCACCTCCCTCACCTTCGCCGCCTGCGGCAGCGACAGCGGCGACAGCGGGAAGGTGCAGGTGGCCGCGTCCTTCTACCCCATGGCATACCTCGCGCAGCAGATCGGCGGCGACCACGTCGAGGTCAGCAACCTGACCAAGCCCGGCACCGAGCCGCACGACCTGGAGCTGAGCCCCAAGCAGACCGGGAAGCTCAGCGAGATGGACCTGATCGTCTACCTCAAGGGGCTCCAGCCCGCGGTCGACGAGGCCGTCGAGCAGTCGGGCGTCAAGAATCTGGCCGAGGCCTCCTCCTTCACCACCCTGGAGGACCACGGCACCGACGTGCACGGCGAGGAGGGCCACGACGAGCACGGGGACCACGAGCACGGGGAACACGGCGAGGACGGCCACGACGAGCACGCGGGCCACGACCACGACACCGCGGGCGACCCGCACATCTGGCTCGACCCGGTGCGCTACGCCGAGGTCGCCAAGGGGGTCGGCAAGCAGCTCCAGAAGGCCGACCCCGACCACGAGGACGACTACAAGAAGAACACCGCGGACCTCGTCTCCCGCCTCAAGACCCTCGACGGGGACTTCGAGGACGGCCTCCGGGACCGGAAATCCGACACCTTCATCACCACGCACGCCGCCTTCGGCTACCTCGCGGAGCGGTACGGGCTGCGTCAGGCGGCGGTCGCCGGCATCAACCCGGAGGCGGAGCCCAGCGGGGCCCGGATGAAGAAGCTGCACAAGATCGCGAAGAAGGAGGACGTGGACACCGTCTTCTTCGAGAACAACGCCAGCGACAAGACCGCCAGGACGCTGGCGGACGACCTCCGGCTGAAGACCTCGGTGCTCAGCCCGCTGGAGAGCGTGAAGGACCCCAAGAAGCAGGACTACTTCTCGGTGATGCACCAGAATCTGACCGCACTCGAGACCGCGCTCGGCGCGCAGTGAGGGCGTGAGGCATGACGAGGACGACCGCGGCCCGGGACGGCGCCGCCACTGCCGACGGAGCACCCGCTGTCGCACTGCGCGAAGCCACTGCCTCGCTGGGCGGACGGCCCGTGCTGCGCGGCGTGGGGCTGACCGTGGAGCGCGGCGAGACCGTCGCGCTCCTGGGAGCCAACGGCTCGGGCAAGTCCACCACCGTCCGCGCCGTGCTGGGGCAGGTCCCGCTCACCGGCGGTGAACTGGAGCTGTTCGGCACCCCGGCCGCCCGGTTCCGGGGCTGGCGGCGCCTGGGATACGTACCGCAGCGCTCCACGGCGGCGGCCGGGGTACCGGCCACCGTGCGGGAGGTCGTCTCGGCCGGCCGGCTGGCCCGGCGGCGCTTCCGCCCGCTGAGCCGCGAGGACAAGGCCGCGGTGCGGCACGCCCTCGAACTCGTCGGCATGGCGGACCGGATGCGGGACCCGGTCGACGCGCTCTCCGGGGGGCAGCACCAGCGGGTACTGATCGCCCGGGCGCTGGCCGCCGAACCCGAACTGCTGATCATGGACGAGCCGCTGGCCGGGGTGGATGTCACCAGCCAGGACGTGCTGGCCGAGACCCTGCGCCGGCAGGTGGAGCAGGGCACCTCCGTCCTGCTCGTCCTGCACGAACTCGGCCCGCTCGCCCCGCTGATCGACCGTGCCGTGGTCCTGCGGGACGGCGTGGTCGAGCGGGTGGCGGACCCCGCCACACTGCACGACCCGGCCTGCCATCCGCACGACTCCGCGTCGGCCGCCGAGCCGACGTCCAAGATCGGAACGGGATTCCTCTCATGATCGAGATGCTCGGCTTCGCGTTCATGCAGCGCGCGCTGCTGGCCGCGCTGCTGGTCGGCATCGCGGCACCCGCCGTGGGGATCTACCTCGTCCAGCGCCGCCAGGCGATCATGGGCGACGGGATCGGCCATGTCGCACTCACCGGTGTCGCACTCGGCTTCCTGTTGAGCACCAATCCGGTGTGGATGGCGGTGCTGGTCGCCTCGCTCGGCGCGATCTCGATGGAGCTGATCCGCTGGTACGGCAAGGCGCGGGGCGACGTCGCGCTGGCGATGCTGTTCTACGGCGGCATGGCGGGCGGCGTCATGATCATCAACCTGTCGCCGAACGGCTCCAACGCGAACCTCACCACCTACCTCTTCGGCTCCATCACCACCGTCTCCGCCGAGGACCTGGTCGCCATCGTGGGGCTGTCCGCCTTCGTGCTGCTCGTCTCCCTCGGGCTGCGGCGACAACTGTTCGCCGTCTGCCAGGACGAGGAGTTCGCCCGGGTGACCGGACTGCCGGTGCGGCTGCTGAACCTGCTGCTGGCCGTCACGGCCGCGGTCACCGTCACGGTGGCGATGCGGGTGGTCGGGCTGCTCCTGGTCAGCGCACTGATGGTGATCCCGGTCGCCGCAGCGCAGCAGGCCACCCGCGGCTTCGCCGCCACGCTGGGACTGGCCGTGGGCTTCGGCGTCGCCGTCACCCTGTCGGGCACGGTGACCTCCTACTTCGCCGACGTGCCGCCCGGGGCGAGCATCGTCGTCCTGGCGATCCTGCTCTTCGGCATCGTCACCGCGCTGGCCGCGCCCCTGGCGCGGCGCAGGTTCCGCAGCGGGGGCGGGGCTGTCGCCGGAGGGGAGGAAGAGGGCACTCTGGTAGCGGACGGGAGCGCGCAGGCAGACGGCGGCACCGGGCCGGTGGATCGCCCGCGCAGGGTGTAATACCCGCCCACCGGGGGCGCCTGGCACAATGGGGGGCCGCGAACGCCGCGCCGACCCGGAGCCGCCTCGGCGCCTCCCCGGAGCCGACGAACGTTAAGGAGCCAGAGCGTGACCACCGCAGGTCCCCCCGTACGCGGCCGGTCGACCCGGCAGCGCGCCGCCGTCTCGGCGGCACTCGCCGAGGTCGAGGAATTCCGCAGCGCGCAGGAACTGCATGACATGCTCAAGCACCGCGGCGACTCGGTGGGGCTCACCACGGTCTACCGCACCCTCCAGTCCCTCGCCGACGCGGGCGAGGTGGACGTGCTGCGCACGGACGAAGGCGAGGCCGTCTACCGGCGGTGCCACAGCGACGACCACCACCACCATCTGGTCTGCCGCGCCTGCGGCAAGGCCGTGGAGGTCGAGGGCCCGGTGGTGGAGAAGTGGGCTGCCTCCGTCGCGGCCGAGCACGGCTTCGTGAACGTGGGGCACACCGTGGAGATCTTCGGCACCTGCGGGGACTGCGCCGCCTCGGGATAGCCCCCGCGGGCCCGGCGCGGGTACGGAGCCGCGGACGCCCGCCGCCGCACCTGCGGAGAACACCCCCTGGCCCCGTTCGCGTCGCTGAGCATCACCGGCCCGCCGCGGCAGCTGCCAAGAACATTCCGCGGGCCCGCGGTCACCCTCCGTCGCCGGGCGCACAGTCGGCGATCCTGGCGCCGACTCCGTCCAGCACGATGCCCAGGCCGTAGGCGAAGTCCGCCGTGCCCTCGGTGTCACCGGGGGCGGTCTCGTGCACCTCGCCGGAGGCCAGCAGCTCGCGGACGGCAGGGAACCCGCCGGTTGCGGTGAGTTCGCTCAACAGGCGCCAGTAGCGGCGCTCCGCGTCCTCCCAGCCCGAGCCCTGCTGCCGACTCGCCTCCGCGATGTCCGCGAGGAGGGCAACGCTGCTGCGGATGTAACCGCTCAGCGTGATCAGCGCACCCAGCTTCCGCTCGGCGTCCAGCCCGGTGCCCCGCAGGTGGGCGAGCGCCTGCTCCATCCACTCCACGCCGTGCGGGGACAGCGGCGGGGTACCGATGGGGATCCGGACGATCCACAGGTGGCTCAGCAGGACGTCGCGGTAGGCGCGGGCCCAGTGCTCCAGTCCGGCCCGCCAGCCCTCCGGCGAGGGCTCCGGTCCCGGCGGCGGGGTGCCGATCGCCGCGTCCTCCATGAGGATCAGCAGGTCGTCCTTGCCTGCGACATAGCGGTAGAGCGCCATGGTCGAGACGCCGACCTCGGCGGCGACGCGGCTCATCGAGAGCGCGGCGAGCCCCTCGGCGTCGGCGACGCCGATCGCGGCGGCGACGATCCGCCGCACGTCCAGTCCGCGCGCCGGGCCTCTGCCGGGCCGCTCCCGCAGCCCCCAGGCGGCGGCCACACCGGCCGGCAGGCCGTCCGGTGCCGGCCCCTGCTCCCGCTTCGCCATCTCCCGCCTCTCCACCCTTCCTCTCGACCCTTCGGGGTTGCCGTCGCACACCCGGTTCGTGTATAGCATACGCAGTAAGGTTTATGAGATACACAGGTTCGTGTATCGGATACACACGATGAGGGGGGAAGTGCCATGCACCCAGCGGCAGAAGCGGATTGGGCGATCGAGACGCGCGGGCTGAGCAAGGCGTACGGCTCCGTCCAGGTACTCGCGGGGCTCGACCTGCGGGTGCGGCGCGGCAGTGTCTTCGCACTGCTGGGACCGAATGGGGCGGGCAAGACCACCACCGTCCGGATCCTGGCGACACTCACCCGCGCCGACGCGGGGCAGGCCGTCGTGGCCGGGCACGACGTGACCGCCGCACGGTCCCGGGTACGCCGCGCCATCAGCCTCACCGGGCAGTACGCGGCGCTGGACGAGGAGCAGACGGGCGAGGAGAACCTGCGCATGATGGCGCGCCTGCGCGGCCACTCGCGGTCAGCGGCCCGCAACCGCGCCACGGAGCTGCTGGAGCGGTTCGCCCTGACCGAGGCCGGCCGACGGCGCGTGTCGACCTACTCGGGCGGGATGCGGCGCAGGCTGGACATCGCGGCCGGGCTTGTCGTCGATCCGCAGGTGGTCTTCCTGGACGAGCCGACGACGGGACTCGACCCGCGGAGCCGCCGCACGATGTGGGAGACGGTCGGCTCGCTGACCCGGGCGGGCGTGACCGTCTTCCTCACCACGCAGTATCTGGAGGAGGCCGACCGACTGGCCGACCACGTCGCAGTACTGGACGGCGGCCGGGTGCGGGCGGAGGGCACTCCCGAGGAGCTGAAGAAGACGGTCGCAGCCCAGCGGCTCGACATGACCATGACTGGTCGGTCGGCCTATGCGGAGCTGGCCGGACGACTCGGCGGGCGCGCGCTGCACCAGGCCCCCGAGGAGCTGGTGCTGGGCGTGGCGACTGACGGCAGCGCCGCGCATGTCCGGTCGCTGCTGGACGAGTTGGACCCCAGGCGCGAGCAGGTCGCGCACTTCTCGCTGCACAGCGCCACCCTGGACGACGTCTTCCTGGAGCTGACCCATGAGTGATCTCGCCGCCTACACCGTGCTGGCCGGGCGGGGCGTCCGGCTGACCCGGCGCAACCCGGACGCCGTGATCACGGCATTGGTGCTGCCGGTGCTGCTGATGCTGGTGTTTGTCTATTTCTTCGGCGGTGCCATCGAGACGAGCACCGGGAAATATGTGACGTACGTGGCGCCCGGGGTGCTGATCCTGTGCGCGGGATACGGCGCCTCGATGACGGCGACCACCGTCTCCGACGACATGACCGGCGGCATCATCGACCGCTTCCGCTCGATGGACACCAGCCCCACCGCCGTACTGAGCGGCCACGTCGCGGCGAGCGTGGCACGCAACGCGGCGGCCACGGCGGCCGTGCTGGCCGTGGCGTTCGCGATCGGATTCCGGCCCCGGGCGGGGGCGGCCGACTGGCTGGCGGCCTGCGGCATTCTGCTGCTCTACCTCACCGCGCTCTCCTGGCTCGGCGCGGCGGCCGGTCTGCTGGCCAGGACCCCGGAGGCCGCGAGCGGGTTCACCTTCGGGATGCTCTTCCTGCCCTACCCCAGCAGCGCATTCGTCCCCATCGACACCATGCCGGGCTGGCTGCACGGCTTCGCCGACAACCAGCCGGTGACCCCCGTGATCGAGTCCCTGCGCGGCCTGCTGCTGGACCAGCCCACCGGCAACAGCCCCTGGCTGGCGCTCGCGTGGTGCCTGGGACTGCTGGCGGTGGCACTGCCGCTGTGCGCGATGCTGTTCCGCCGGCGCACCGGCTGACCTCGGCTACGAGGCGGAGACCGCCGGGTCGGAGGTCCAGTGGCGGCGGCCCAGACTGATGAGACGGAGCTGGCGGCGCGCGGTCCCCGCGACGACGCCCTCCGGCGGCCCCTCGCCCAGTGCGGCCTCCAGGAAGGCGGAGGCGGTCATCACCATGTGGTCGACGTAGGTCTCGCCCAGCATCCGCAGATCCTCCGGGCTCCAGCCCCGGGAGACCTCGTCGCGGGCGAGCACCTCGGCCACCTCCTGCGCGAACCGGTCGAGTTGGGCGCCGATGGCGGTCCGCACGGCAGCCACCCCGCCGTGCCGCTCGCGCACCACGAAGCGGATGTGCTCGGGGTGTTCGCGCACGAAGCGGGCGATGGCGTCGACGAGGTGGTCGATGCGCTCGCCGTCGTCGCTGCGCTCGGTCAGCCCGGCCCGTATCACCGTGTGCAGGCTGCCCAGCGACTCCTCCACCAGGGCGACCCCCAGGTCGGCCACGTCGCGGAAGTGCCGGTAGAAGGCGGCGGGCGAGATGCCCACGGCACGGGTGATCTCCCGCAGTCCGATGCTGCTGAGGCTCTGCTCCTCCAGCAGCGCCAGGCCCGCGTCCAGGAGTGCGCGGCGGGTCCGGGCCTTCTGGAGGTCCCGCTGCGAGTGAGGGGTGCTGCTGCTCATGGTTTCAGTAAACAGTTGTGCGCCGAACGCCGCAATGCTGTAGTCTCCAACTCAGTGAACAGTTGTCACCACAGCTGTTCACTGAACATCGCACGCACCCGACGACCGCCGACAACCCGACGCATGGGGAGGGAAGGACAGATGATCTTCCTGGTCGCCGCGTTCCTCCTGCTGGGAGTCCTGGTGGGCCCACCGGCCCAACTCCCGCCCGAGGTGACCGTCCCGGCAGCCGCGGTGATCGCCGCCTGGCTGCTCGTCTTCACCGCCCGCGAGCGCATCCGCCGCCACCGGCAGAGGAGCTGACCGTGACCACCGCCGACGCCACCGAGAACCACCGCCCGCTCACCACGCCGCTGCGCAAGGGCCGCACCCGGCTGGGCGACACCGACGACATGGCCGTGGCCTCGTTCGTCATGGGCCTGGTCGGACTGCTGGTCTTCAACGTCGTCCTCGGCCCCTGCGCGCTGGTCCTGGGCGGACTGGCCCTGGCCCGCGGCACCACCCGCCGGGGACGCGCGCTGCTGGGCACCGCCCTCGGCGCCGCCGATCTGCTCGTGCTGGCGGTGCTGATGACCGCGAACGGCACCGTCTCCTGGAACTTCACCGGCTGACCGGAACGCCGCGGCCGCCCGGCGGCCGCGGCACCGCTGCCCGCCGACCGCCCGCGGGCGTCAACCGGCGGCGGTGCCCTGCTCGCCGCTCCCGCTCCGCTCGTCCCGCGCACCGCCGAAGCGGCGGTCGCGCCGGGCGTACTGGAGGCAGGCGTCCCACAGGTCGCGCCGGTCGAAGTCCGGCCACAGCACGTCCTGGTAGACCATCTCCGCGTAGGCGCTCTGCCAGATCAGGTAGTTGGAGGTGCGCTGCTCGCCCGAGGGGCGCAGGAACAGGTCCACGTCCGGCATGTCGCCGTAGTACAGGTACTTGGCGAACGTCTTCTCGCTGATCTTGGCCGGATCCAGCCGCCCCGCCGCCACCTCCTCGGCGACGGCCCGCGCCGCGTCCGCGATCTCGGCACGGCCGCCGTAGTTGACGCAGAAGTAGAGCGTCATCGCGTCGTTGTCCTCGGTCTGCTCCTGGGCGACCTGGAGTTCCTGGACGACGGACTTCCACAGCTTGGGCATCCGGCCCACCCAGCGGATACGGATGCCCAGCGCGTCCATCTCGTCGCGGCGCCGACGGATCACGTCCCGGTTGAAGTTCATCAGGAAGCGCACCTCTTCGGGCGAGCGCTTCCAGTTCTCGGTCGAGAAGGCGTACAGCGACAGGTTCTTCACACCCATCTCGATGCACCCCTTGAGCACGTCCATGACGACGCCCTCACCGACCTTGTGACCCTCCGTGCGCGGCAGCCCCCGCTGCTTGGCCCACCGGCCGTTGCCGTCCATGACGACCGCCACATGGTTCGGGACCAGCTCGCCCGGGATCTTGGGCGGCCGGGCACCCGAGGGGTGCGGCTCGGGCGCCTCGTACTCGCGCTGCTGCGACCAGGGCAGCATTCCGCGGCGTGCCATCGGTACTCATCTCCAGCGGGCGGGACAGGGGGACAGTCTGACCGCCCGAGCCTAACCGCTCCCCGGGCCGCCGTCCGGCCCGGTCCCCGCGGATCCGGCCGGACGCGGCAGCCCCGCGGACCCGGCCGGACGCAGCCCCCCGGACCCGGCCGGCAGGTCCTGCCCGCTGGACGCCTGCCTGATGTACCGCAGGGAGCGCAGCCCGCGCTCCAGGTGCCAGTGCAGGTACGCCGAGACCAGCCCCGAGCCCTCCCGGCGGTGCCGGTGCTCCGCGGCGTCCGCCGTCTCCCAGTCGCCGGTCAGCAGCGCGCCCAGCAGCCGCAGCGCCTCCGGGGAGGGCACCACGCTGCCCGGCACCCGGCAGTCCGCGCACACCACACCGCCGGACGCGACGGAGAAGAACCGGTTCGGACCGGGCAGACCGCACTTGGCGCAGTCCGCGAAGCTGGGCGCGTAGCCGCCCATCGCCAGGGAGCGCAGCAGGAAGGCGTCCAGCACCAGCCCCGGCCCGTGCTCACCCGACGCCAGCGTCCGCAGGCCGCCGACCAGCAGCAGGTACTGCTGCACGTTCGGCTCGCCCTCGTGGTCGGTGAACCGCTCGGCGGTCTCCAGCATGGCCGTACCGGCGGTGTAGCGGTCGTAGTCCGCCACGATGCCCTGACCGTACGGGGCGATCGTCTCCGTCTGCGTGCACAGCGGCAGACCCCTGCCCACCAGCTCGCTGCCCCGTGCGAAGAACTGCACGTCGACATGGCAGAACGGCTCCAGCCGGGCTCCGAACTTCGACTTCGTCCGCCGCACCCCCCGCGCCACGGCCCGCACCCGCCCGTGGCCGCGGGTGAGCAGCGTGATGATGCGGTCGGCCTCGCCCAGCTTCTGGGTGCGCAGGACGATGCCGTCGTCACGGAAGAGGCTCACGCGATCACCGACGCGTTCCGGATGCAGCACATGCGGGCATTGTCCCGCACCCCGGTGTCAGCCGGCCGCTCCCGGGGTGATGAGGCCCGACGCGTGGTAGGCGGCGGTCACCGAGTGCGCGCGCACGCGCACCGAGGGCTCGCACCGGTCGCCTTCCACCCCGGCTGTGCTCCGCCGGGAGCGGCGGGTCACCGCGCGGGCGGGCCGGTGCGCTGCTCGCCACGCTGCTCGCGCAGGGCGCGGCGGAACCAGTGGAAGGAGTCCTTCGGGGTGCGCTCGCACATCGGGTAGTCCACGTGGACCAGGCCGAAGCGCTGCGCACAGCCCTCGGCCCACTCGAAGTTGTCCAGCAGCGACCAGACGAAGTAGCCGCGGACGTCGAGGCCCTCGCCGATCCCCCGGTGCAGGGCGCGCAGATGGGCGTCGTGGAAGGCGATGCGGCGCGCGTCGCGGGTGCGGTCCGGGTAGGAGCAGCCGTTCTCGGTGACCAGGACCGGGGGCAGCCGGTCGCCGTACCGGTCCCGGAGGATGTGCAGCGTCTCCGGGAGCCCCTCGGGGACGACCGCCCAGCCGAATCCGGTGCGCTCCCTCCCCGGCAGCTCGTGCAGGGTGAAGGGGAGTTCGGCGGGTATCCCGACGCCCGCGAAGCCACCGCCCGCGGGCCCGCCGCCCGAGGATCCGCCGTCCGCTGCGGGCCGCATCCCGGGGGCGCCGACCAGGGTGGGCTGGTAGTAGTTGACGCCGTACCGGTCGAGGGGCTCACTGACGGCCTTCAGATCCTCATCGACCGGGCCCGGCAGCAGCGCGGCCAGTCCCTCGTCCGGATAGCGGCCCAGCAGCAGCGGATCGGCGAACAGCCGGTTGGTCAGGGTGTCGTAGAGGTCCGCGGCTTCGGCGTCCGCCGCGCTGTCCGTCCGCGGCCGCACCGGGCCGTGCGAGTTGGCGATGCCGATGGAGGGGACGCCGCGCGCTCGCAGCGCCCGCACCGCCAGCCCATGGCCGAGCAGTTGGTGGTGCGCGACCGGCAGCGCGTCGAACAGCAGCCGCTCGCCGGGCGCGTGCGCGCCGAGGCCGTAGCCCAGCAGTGTCAGCTCGGCGGGCTCGTTCAACGTGATCCAGTGCGCGACGCGGTCCCCGAGCCGGGCGGCGACCGTGTCGGCGTAGTCGGCGAACCGCTGCGCGGTGTCGCGCCGCAGCCAGCCGCCTCGCTCCTCCAGTGCGAGCGGGGTGTCCCAGTGGAAGAGCGTCGGTACGGGCTGGATGCCGGCCTCGCACAGGGCGTCGACGAGCCGGTCGTAGAAGTCGAGTCCGGGCCCGTTGACCCGGCCGGCACCGGAGGGCAGGACGCGGGGCCAGGAGACCGAGAACCGGTAGGCGCCGACGCCGAGTTCGCGCAGCAGTGCCACGTCCTCGGGCCAGCGATGGTAGTGGTCGGTGGTGACCGAGGCGTCGCTGCCGTCCTTGATCCGGCCCTCCTGCCGGACGAAGGCGTCCCAGGCGGAGGGGCCGCGCCCGTCCTCGTCGAGCGCGCCCTCGATCTGGAAGGCGGAGGTCGACACGCCCCACAGGAATCCGTCGGGGAAGACCGGCAGCGGCTGATGACTCGTCATCCCGGGAGCCCATCAGCGGGCGCCCGCCGCGTCAATACCCGTGCGTAGCAACGCCGTTGACCGACGCCATGGGGAGCCCCGACGGGCCACCGGAGCCCGGGGCACCGGCCCCGCGGCAGGTGCCGGCCGGTCAGGAGGGGGTGCGGGCCTGGAGCAGCAGCCGGTCCACGTCGTCGGCTCCGATCCGCAGCGCCCGCCCGACGGTGGCGAGCACCTCGCGCTCCGCCGAGCAGTACATGCCGTCGGCGAGCGCGATCCGTGCGCCCTGGAGCAGCAGGCTCTCGCGGCCGGGCACGGCCAGATGCGGGGTGAGCGGCGCGAGCACCTCGTGCAGTTCGATCTCCAGGGAGATGCTCCGGCCGCGCTGCCTGCTCTCCGCGGTGACGGCGGCGAGCAGCGCGGTCAGCTCCTCCTCGGCGCAGCCGGGGAAGCCGGCGGCCCGCACGGTCTCCGCGGCCGTCTCGCGGGCGGCACGCGCGTCCGAGCCGCCCGCGGCCAGCACGGCGAGCGCCACGCTGTGCACCGCCTCGCGCAGCATGGCGGCGAGCCGCGCCGTGGTGGGCCGCTCGAGCGCTTCGGGGCCGAAATGGCCGCGGCAGGCGACGCATTCGACGACCGGTCCGGCCGCACCCCGTGGGATCAGCGGAACATTGAGGACGACGAATCTGCGCCGCCCGCTGCGCCTGCGGTAGCGGCGGTCTCCGCCGCAGCCGGGGCAGAAGAAGTCGCCGTCGTCGAGGGTGCGCCAGCTCGTGCGGACCCCTGCCAGGCATACTCGGAAGGGTCGTTGGCGCATGGGCCTCGCACCTCCATCACGATTCGGCAACGTCGCCGGGTGACGTGATATTAACCACAGCCGGGGGGCCGGAGACACCCCCCGGAGGGATTTCGGTCCCTCCGGGTGTCAGGTGCCTCCGGCTCGCGGCGGCGCGTTCCGGGGCGGTGCGGGTGCCGGGCCGGGCGGGTGCCGGGCTCGGCTGATCCCGGGTGCCGGGCCCCGGGCCGGGCTCTGCGCGGCTCCGACCCGGGTATCAGCGCTCGGCCCGGGTCACCCCGGGCCCCCGCGTCACCTGGCGGCGCGGTTCACGGCCGAGACGGCGGCCTTGATGGAGGCCCGCACGATGTTCGCGTCGATGCCCACGCCCCACAGGACCTGCCCGCCGATGGCGCACTCGATGTAGGCGGCGGCCTGGGCGCCGACGCCCTCGCTCATGGTGTGCTCCACGTAGTCGAGCAGCCGCACGTCCACGTCGACGGCGTGCAGCGCGTCGAAGAAGGCCGCCAGCGGGCCGTTGCCGGTGCCGCTCAGCGTCACGGGCGCCCCGTCGACGACGGCCTCCACCGTGAGCGCGTCGGCGCCGTCGCTGGTGGTGGAGGTCTGCGCACCGCGCAGCGCGATGCGGCCCCAGCTCTTCCCGGGGGTCGGCAGGTACTCGTCCTGGAAGATCTCCCAGATGGCGGCGGGCGTGATCTCGCCGCCGTCCGCGTCGGTCTTCTCCTGGATGATCCTGGAGAACTCCACCTGCATCCGGCGGGGCAGGTCCAGGCTGTGCTCGCCCTTGAGGACATAGGCGATACCGCCCTTGCCGGACTGCGAGTTGACGCGGATGACGGCCTCGTAGGAGCGGCCCACGTCCTTGGGGTCGATGGGCAGGTAGGGGACGGCCCACTCGACGTCCTCCACCGGCCGGCCCGCCTCGGCCGCCCGGGCCTCCATGGCGTCGAAGCCCTTCTTGATGGCGTCCTGGTGGGAGCCGGAGAAGGAGGTGTAGACCAGGTCGCCCACGTACGGGTGGCGCGGGTGGACCTCCATCTGGTTGCAGTACTCGTAGGTGCGCCGGATCTCGTCGATCTGCGAGAAGTCGATCATCGGGTCGACTCCCTGGCTGAACAGGTTCATCCCCAGCGTGACCAGGTCGACGTTCCCGGTGCGCTCGCCCTGCCCGAACAGGCAGCCCTCGACGCGGTCGGCGCCCGCCATCACGGCCAGCTCGGCGGCGGCCACGGCGGTGCCGCGGTCGTTGTGCGGGTGCACCGACAGGCAGACGTGCTCGCGGCGGGAGAGGTGCCGCCCCATCCACTCGAAGCGGTCGGCGTGGGTACTGGGGGTGGAGCGCTCGACGGTAGCGGGCAGGTTGAGGATGATCTCGCGGCCGTCCTCGGGCTGCCACACGTCCATGACGCTCTCGCAGACCTCCAGCGCGAAGTCCAGCTCGGTGTCGGTGAAGATCTCCGGGCTGTACTGGTAGCCGAAGACGGTGCGCTCGTCCAGCAGCTTCTCGGCGTACTCCACCACCAGCCGGGTGCCGTCCACGGCGATCTGCCTGACCTGGTCGCGGGTGCCGCGGAAGACGACCTCGCGGAAGACCGGGGCCGTCGCGTTGTACAGGTGCACCGTGGCGTGGTGGGCGCCCTTGAGGGACTCCACCGTCCGCTCGATCAGCTCTTCCCGGGCCTGGGTGAGGACGGAGATCGTCACGTCCTCGGGGATCGCGTCCTCCTCGATGATGGAGCGCACGAAGTCGAAGTCGGTCTGGCCCGAGGAGGGGAAGCCGACCTCGATCTCCTTGTAGCCCATCCGCACCAGCAGGTCGAACATCTCGCGCTTGCGGGCGGGGGACATCGGGTCGATCAGCGCCTGGTTGCCGTCCCGCAGGTCGGTCGAGAGCCAGCGGGGCGCCGCGGTGATCCGGTTGCCGGGCCAGGTGCGGTCGGGCAGGTCGACGGCCTCGTACCTGCCGTACCGGTGGAACGGCATTCCCGAGGGCCGCTGACGCGTGGTGGCGGCGGTGAGGGGGGTCGCGCGGCCGACGGGGGCCTGCGTCGAGCGGGCGGACCGGTCCTGCTGCTGGGGTGTCATACGTACAGGCTCCTGTGAGGTGACTGCTCGAAGACCGACGACAGCACTGAACTCCGCGGGGAGGGGGTCGGCCTTGCGGTGGCTACAGACCCTCGCCGCGGCAGCTAAGAAGAAGCAGCCCGAAACGCATGATGTCGGCAGCATAACCGAGGACCGCACGGTATCCGTGGGGCGTATCAGCATGCGGGATGCGGACGGGAGCCGCCGGAACACGGCCGCGGGGCGCGTCCGCCCGGCGGCCCGGACGGGTGCGTGGCCGGGCGGCGCACCGGGCGAACCCGGAGGAAGCGGCGCCGCGTTCAACACCGTTTTGTGCGAATCATCGCCGCAACCGGTGACAGGCCGGTGACTCAGTGCCACATTGCTCTGTATGAACGCACCTCGCGCGCACTCATCGCAGACCCACCCCGTCTTCTGCACGATCGTGCCCCCGCACCTCCTCGACCAGGTGTCCAGGAACAGCGACGACCTGCTCTCCCGGCCCGCGCGGCGCACTCTGGAGCAGGACGCGACCCAGCGAACCCGACGCCAGATCACCACTGTGCGTCACGGTCTGCTCGCGGGGGCACCGGTCGCACCGGACATCGACCCCGCCGAGCGCACCCCGCAGCGGACCATCTCCGACGCGGACAACAAGGAGCGGCTGCCGGGCGAGGTGGTCCGCGCCGAGGGCAGCGAGCCCGTCCAGGACGCCTCGGTCAACCGGGCCTACGCCGGCCTGGGCGCCACCTTCGAACTCTATCTGAGCGTCTACGACCGCTACTCCATCGACGGCGCCGGACTGCCCCTGGACGCGACGGTGCACTACGGCGAGGAGTACGCCAACGCGTTCTGGGACGGCGAGCGCATGGTCTTCGGCGACGGAGACGGCGAGATCTTCCGCGACTTCACCCTGCCGGTGGACGTCATCGGGCACGAGCTGACCCACGGCGTGACGCAGTACAGCGCCAACCTGGAGTACTACGGTCAGTCCGGGGCGCTCAACGAGTCGGTCTCCGATGTCTTCGGCGCCCTGATCAAGCAGCACAGTCTGGCCCAGAGCGCGCAGGAGGCCGACTGGCTGATCGGCTCCGGGCTGTTCACCGACCGGGTGGAGGGCGCGGCGCTGCGCTCCATGAAGGCGCCCGGCACGGCCTACGACGACGATGTGCTCGGCAAGGACCCGCAGCCGGCGACGATGGAGGACTACGTCTCCACCGGCGCGGACAACGGCGGGGTGCACATCAACTCCGGCATCCCCAACCACGCCTTCTACCGGCTCGCCGTGGACCTGGGCGGCAACGCCTGGGAGCGCGCGGGTCAGATCTGGTACGACACCCTCACGGGTGGTTCGCTGCAGCCGGACACCGACTTCGCCGGGTTCGCCACGGCGACCGCCGAGGCCGCCTCGGCCCGCTACGGCGACGGCAGCGACGAGCACGAGGCGGTGCGCAAGTGCTGGTCCGAGGTGGGTGTGACGACAGAGTGACCGCGGCGGCAGCCGGCTGACCCCGTCCGCCCGAACCCGCCCGTCCGGCCCTTACCGTGCGGCCGCCGGGCGGGGAGGATGGAGCCATGCGTATCACTGTCATCCGCACAGGCGGCTTCGCCGGGCTCACCCGTCGGGCCACCGTCGAGACCGCCGACCGGCCCGACGCCGAGGAACTCGCGCAACTCGCCGACCAGGCGGTGCGCGAGGGCCTCAGCGAGGCGCCGACGGGCGTGCCCGACGGGTTCCACTACGAGGTCGATGTGGCGACCGACCAGTCGGCCGCCTCCGCTCACTTCGCCGACCCCAAGCTCACCGAGGCGCAGTCGGCACTGGTGAGAAAGGTGCTCAGGGAGGGCGCGTGAGCGGTGCGGTCCCGCCCGGGCCCGGCCGCCCCTGCCCGGGCTCCGGCTCCGCGCGGGCCGGGTCCCGTCAGGGCAGGTACCGGTCCCGTCAGGGCAGGTAGTACATGGGGTTGGGCATCTTGACCGTGCGGCCGGAGTGTCCGCCCTTGAGGTCGCTGTACTGGTCGCCGAAGTTGGCGAGGATGTCGTAGCCCTGCGCCTCGATGTGCTTGCGGGTGCCCGACTTGTACTCGATCGTCGTGCACTCGCTGCCGCACTTGAGGTAGGGCGGCGGGTTCTCCTCGTCCTTGAGGAAGAAGTGCCTCTTGTCGACCGGGGTGCGGTAGCCGACCTTCTTGAGGTTCCGGACGCTCCAGTCGCGCTGGTACTCCTTGCGTCCGGTCACCAGGAAGACGGTGATGCCCTTGTCATGCGCCCAGTTGACGAGCTTGCGCATGCCGAAGACCGGGTCCATGTCCGTGGTCCGCAGATAGTCGTCCTGCGCCTGCGGTGTGTAGTGGTAGCCGATCCGCCGCTCGAAGTTGTAGGTGAGCAGGGTGGTGTCGTCCACGTCGACGACGAGGGCCGGCTTGTCGTCGGAGCCGTGCCGTGATCCGTGCCCGTCGTACCGGCGCAGGTCCCGGGTGAGGTCCTTGCGGGCCTTCGCGGCGATGCGGCGGGTCTGCTTCGCGTAGTTGCTGTGGGGCGAGGCGTAGTGCTCGCCGTCCGGGGTCTCGATGTCGCCGTAGTACGCCTCGATCTTCGTCTTCACCTGGTCGAGGTTGGGGATCTCCTTGTCGGTCCTGGGCACGGCGTGTTCGGCCGTGGCCTGGCCGACGCCGAAGAAGGCCGTGCCGGCGACGGCGGCGACGGCCACGAGCGGCAGAACGGAACGGAGAGGTCGGGGCATTGCACGGCTCCTCGCGGCGAGTTGGCAGGGGCATGAGAACTCGGGGAACGTAGCAGTGCGCCCGGCGCCCCATCTACGCGCGAAGATTCAATGCTTCGCAAAACCTGCCCCCGGCACCGGAGCGAAACCTCCGCAGCGGACCGCTCCCGACGAGAGCACCGGTCCGGGCGAGAGCACCGGTCCGGGCCCCGGAGGCACTATGGTCGGGAACGAACCGCGGGCCCGGTCCGCCATACCGGGCGTCCCCGCAGGCCGGGGCAGCGGCAGCACTCGACGGGGATCGACGGGCATCGACGGGGAAGGCACGGTGAGCACGGTGAGCACGCGCGGGAGCCCCGGGGCCGGTCCGCCCCTGCCCGGCCGGCCGGGACCCGGCCTCGTCCATCCGACCCGTCCGCACCCCTCGCACGGGCACCCCCGGCAGCCGCACCGCGCCGCGCTCTCCCGCCCGCTCTTCGACCCGCTGGCCGCCGTCCGCCCGTCCGACGCGCCGCGCTGGGACGTCTATCTGACCGGCACCGTCTTCCTGGACATCATCTTCACCGGGCTCGACTCCGCGCCGGTGCGCGGCACCGAGTCCTGGGCCCGCGGCATGGGCTCCTCGCCCGGCGGCATCGCCAACATGGCGACGGCGCTCGCCCGGCTGGGACTGCGCACCTCACTGGCAGCCGCGTTCGGCGACGACATGTACGGCGACTACTGCCGGGAGGAGCTGGAGGCGGGCGAGGGCATCGACCTGTCGCTGTCGCACACCGTCCCCGGCTGGCACTCCCCCGTCACCGTCTCGATGGCGTACGAGGGCGAGCGCACGATGATCTCGCACGGCCACGAGGCGCCGCCGAAGAGCGCCGCGACCGCCTACGATCCGGACGCGCCCGAGTGCCCGCCCCCGGCCACCGCGTGCGTCTCCTCGCTGGTGCCGGGCCGCCCCCAGGAGTGGATCGGGACCGCCGCGCGGCGCGGCAGCCGCATCTTCGCCGATGTCGGCTGGGACGAGACCGGCCGCTGGGACCCGGCGGCGCTGGCCGAACTGCCCGACTGCGAGGCGTTCCTGCCCAATGCGGCCGAGGCGATGCGCTACACCCGCACCGAGACCCCGCAGGCCGCCGCGCACGCCCTGGCCGAGCACGTACCGGTGGCCGTGGTGACGATGGGAGCGGACGGCGCCTACGCGGTGGACGCGCGCAGCGGGGAGTCGGCCACCGTTCCGGCGATCACCGTGGAGGCGCTGGACACCACCGGCGCCGGGGACGTGTTCGTCGCCGGGTTCGTCACCGGCAGCCTCGCCGGATGGCCGCTGGCCGACCGGCTCGCCTTCGCCGGGCTGACCGCCGCGCTGTCCGTCCAGGAGTTCGGCGGCTCGCTGTCGGCACCCGGCTGGCCCGAGATCGCCGCCTGGTGGCGCCGGGTGGGCTGCCAGGAGGCCGACTGCGGCCACTACGCCTTCCTGGACCGCATCCTCACCGACTGCGCGGCCTCGGCACCTCCGCGGCGCGCCGTCCCCACGCTCGGATTCCGCCGCACCGGCGACGACGACTGAGACCGGCAGCGGCAGCCCGGTGCTGGCCCGTACGGACCGTGCGCCGGCGCGGCGGGAGATCCCGCACCGGAACGCCGACGGGGCGGCGTCCGCGGCGTGTTGCCGGTGGGCGCCGCCCCGGGTGGGACGCGGTGCGGGAAGTACGGAGGGTGGCCGGCGACTGCACGCGGGCTACTCGGGATCCTGCCTGAAGGCCGCCGTCGACCAGCGGTAGCCGAGTGCACCGAGCACCAGGCACCAGGCGAGCGCCAGCCACCCGTTGTGGCCGATCTCGGTGCCGAGCAGCAGCCCGCGCAGGGTCTCGATGGCGGGAGTGAAGGGCTGGTACTCGGCGATCGGCTGGAACCAGCCCGGCATCGATTCGATCGGTGTGAAGGCGCTGGAGATGAGCGGCAGCAGGAACAGCGGAACCGCCATGTTGCTGGCGGCCTCGGCGTTCGGGCTGGCCGTTCCCATCCCGACCGCGATCCAGGTGACGGCCGCGGCGAACAGTGTCAGGAAGCCGAACGCGGCCAGCCATTCCAGGACGGTGGCGTCCGTGGAGCGGAAGCCGATGGCCACACCGACGGCACCGACCAGCACGACGCTGGCGATCGACTGGATCACGCTGCCGACGACGTGCCCGATGAGCACGGACCCGCGGTGGATGGCCATGGTGCGGAAGCGGGCGACGATGCCCTCGGACATGTCGGTGGCCACGGAGACCGCGGCGCCGACGACGGTGCTGCCGATGGTCATCAGCAGGATGCCCGGGAGGATGTAGGCGAGGTAGGCGGAGCGGTCGGAGCCGCCGGCGATCCCCGCGCTCATCGCGTCCCCGAAGATGTAGACGAACAGGAGCAGCAGCATCACCGGGGTGAGCAGCAGGTTGAGCGTCAGCGACGGGTAGCGGCGCACGTGCAGCAGGTTGCGGCGCAGCATCGTGGACGAGTCGCGTACGGCGAGGGTGAGTGCGCTCATCGCGCTGCCTCCTCGGGCTGGTGGTTCTGGGCGGGCACGGTGGTGGAGCCGGTCAGGGCGAAGAACACGTCGTCGAGGTCGGGGGTGTGCACGGTCAGCTCGTCGGCCTCGACACCGGCCGAGTCCAGCCAGTCGAGGAGGGAGCGCAGTTCGCGCTGACTGCCGTCGCTGGGGATCTGCAGCGCCAGCGCCTCGTCGTCCCGGACCGTCTCGCGCAGCGCGGAGGCCGCCGACCGGTAGGCCGCCGGGTCGGAGAAGCGGAGCCGGACGTGTCCGCCGGGGATGAGCCGCTTGAGTTCCTCCGCGCTCCCTTCGGCGGCGAGCGTGCCGTTGTCGAGCACCGCGATGCGGTCGGCGAGTTCGTCGGCCTCCTCCAGGTACTGGGTGGTGAGGAAGACGGTCACGCCGTCGGAGACGAGTTCGCGGATGATCTGCCACATGGTGTGGCGGCTGCGCGGGTCGAGGCCGGTGGTCGGCTCGTCGAGGAAGAGGATCCGCGGGCCGCCCACCAGGGTCATGGCGATGTCCAGCCGGCGCTTCATGCCGCCCGAGTAGCCGGCCGCGGGCTTCTTCGCGGCCTCCACCAGGTCGAACCGCTCCAGCAGCGCGGCGGCGGTGCGGCGGCCCTCTTGCTTGGGGAGGCGGTGCAGGTCCGCCATCAGGAGCATGTTCTCCTCGCCGGTGATCAGCCCGTCGACCGCGGAGAACTGCCCGGTGACCCCGATCGCGGCCCGCACCGCCTGCGGTTCGGCGGCCAGGTCGTGGCCGCCGACGCGCAGGTCACCGCCGTCCGGAGCGACGAGGGTGGAGAGGATCTTGACGGCGGTGGTCTTGCCGGCGCCGTTCGGTCCGAGCAGGGAGAAGATCGTTCCGGTGGGCACCGACAGGTCGATGCCGTCGAGCACGACCTTGTCGCCGTAGGACTTGCGCAGCCCCTTCGCCGCGATGGCCAAGCTGGTCATGACAGGTGCTCCTTCGAAAGCTGCGGGTCAGAGGCTGCGGGCGGCGATGGCGCCCTGGGAGGTGGTCGCGTGGATGTCGAGTTCGGTGGTGCCGTCGTTCTTGAGGGAGTTGCTGACGCTGCCCCAGGAGGTGGCCTCCAGTGCGGCCGAGACGCCGGTGGCGGCGCCGACCGAGATGTCGCCCTGCTGGGTGCGGAGCACGACCTTGCCGCGCGCGGCCTCGGCGATCCGGATGTCGCCTCTTGCGGTACTGATCTCCGCGGGGCCGCCCAGCCGGCCGATCTCGACGTCGCCGTCGACCGCGGTGAGGCGGACCGCCGCCGCTTCGTCGATCTTGATCCGGCGGTACGCGCCGTCGAAGTCGATGTCGCCCAGCCGGCCGACGGCCCGGAACTCGGTGCTCGCCGCCTTCGCCTCGACACGGGAGCCGGCGGGCAGTTGGACGGTCACCTCGACGGACCCGGAGGGGCCGAAGTACTGCTTCTCGTCCGGGAGCCCGATCCGCAGGACGCCGTCGGCGTACTCGGTCGTGGCCCGCTCCGCGACCTGCACGTCGCGGCTCTTCGAGGCGTTCGAGGGGCGGATCTCGACCACGGTGTCGACGCGGTCGGCGGCGATGACCTGGATGCGGCCGGCGGGGACGTCCAGGACGGCGGCGATCGGGGCGGGGGTGTCGAAGGTCTGCATCGTGTTCTCCTTGCGGGTCGCTGTTTCGAACAATGGAAAAGCTACGTTGCGTTCACGAATCTCGCAACGTTCTTTTCTTTCTGGAAACGCAAAAGAGCAGTTCAGAAGGTCTGAATCGTTGCGGCGACCCTGAAAGGTAATGCAACGACACTCGCCCAGACGTTGCAATGAAATGAAGATGAACGCTATCCTGGGAGCCGCGCACGACGACACGGAGGAGGCAGCGATGCCGGGAGGCAGGCTCACCCGCAAGGACCGCCAGCAGATCGCACAGGGGCTGGCCGACGACCTCCCCTACGCCGAGATCGCCCGGCAGCTGGAGCGTCCCACCTCGACGATCACGCGGGAGGTGCTGCGCAACGGCGGTCCCTCCGACTACCGCGCGGAGCCCGCGCACCGGGCCACCGAGCGCCGCGCCCAGCGGCGCAGGACCGGCACCTCCCGGCAGCCGGAGCCGGTCGCCCTGCCGCACGGGCGCGACCCCGAGGCCGTGGCCGAGTACGAGGAGCAGTTCACCGACGTCCTGATGCAGTCGGGGCTCTCCAACCGGATGATGGCGCGGATCCTGGTCTGCCTCCTGACCGCCGACTCCGGCAGCATGACCGCGGCCGAGCTGGTCCGGCGCCTCCAGGTCAGCCCGGCCTCCGTCTCCAAATCCGTCGCCTTCCTGGAGGGCCAGTCCCTGATCCGCAGGGAGCGCGACGAGCGCCGCCGCGAGCGCTACATCGTCGACGAGAGCCTCTGGTACCAGTCGATGGCCGCCAGCGTCCGGGCCCTGGACCAGCAGGTCGAGATCTCACGGCGGGGCGTCGACGTCCTGGGCTCCGGCACCCCGGCCGCCGTCCGCCTGGAGAACACCGCCCGCTTCCTCGACTTCGTCTCCGAGAGCCTCGCCCGCGCCATGGAGCAGGCCCGCGACGTGCTGCACACGGAACCCGCCCCCGCGGAGCCCGCGTCCCACCCGGCGCCCTCCCCCGAGGGCGCCGCCGCGCGGCCCGCGGACCGCGGTTAGGGTCGGGCGCCGGGTCCTGCCCGGCCCGCGGCACCCGGCCGGGCCCGCGGGCTCCGCGGACCGCGCCGGAGGGCTCCGGCGCCGCCGCACACGGGGGGCGCCCCCACCCGGGCGCGGGAAAACCGGCCGCCTCCGCCCGCGGGGGCGTCGTACCCTGGAGCCGTAGTGGAAGCACGCCGCAGTGAGGGAGATGAGCAGGCCCAGAGGCCGCCCATGACGCAGACAACCCCATCCCAGGCCGGACCCGGGCAGGAGACAGCCCGCTTCACCGTGCCGCCCAAGCACCCCATGGTGACGGTGCTGGGTTCAGGCGACTCCCTGCTGCGCGTGATCGAGAACGCGTTCCCCGGTACGGACATCCACGTCCGGGGCAACGAGATCAGCGCGACCGGCAACGCCGCGGAGGTCGCCCTTGTCCAGCGCCTTTTCGACGAGATGATGCTGGTGCTGCGCACCGGTCAGCCGATGACGGAGGACGCCGTGGAGCGCTCGATCTCCATGCTGCGCGCGCAGGAGAACGGCACAGGTGCCGTCGACGAGACACCCGCCGAGGTGCTCACCCAGAACATCCTCTCCAACCGTGGCCGCACGATCCGTCCCAAGACGCTCAACCAGAAGCGCTACGTGGACGCGATCGACTCGCACACCGTCGTCTTCGGCATCGGCCCGGCCGGCACCGGCAAGACCTATCTGGCCATGGCCAAGGCGGTGCAGGCGCTGCAGGCCAAGCAGGTCACCCGGATCATCCTGACCCGGCCCGCGGTCGAGGCGGGCGAGCGGCTCGGCTTCCTGCCCGGCACGCTCTACGAGAAGATCGACCCGTATCTGCGGCCGCTCTACGACGCGCTGCACGACATGCTCGACCCCGACTCGATCCCCCGCCTGATGGCGGCCGGGACGATCGAGGTGGCGCCGCTGGCGTATATGCGCGGCCGTGCGATGCCAACGTTCACGCAGGTCATGACGCCGGACGGCTGGCGTCCCATCGGTGACCTCGCCGTCGGTGACCTGGTGATCGGTTCCAACGGCGAGCCGACACCCGTCCTCGGCGTCTACCCGCAGGGCGAGAAGGACGTCTACCGCGTCACAGCCCAGGACGGCGCCTGGACTCTGGCCTGCGGCGAACACCTGTGGACGGTCCGTACCGCTTCGGACAAGCGCCGCAACAAGCCGTGGCGGGTCATGGAGACCCAAGAGATGATCGGCAACCTCCGGGCGGCGCACGCCCGCCGGTATGAGCTGCCGATGCTCACCGCACCGGTCTGTCACCCGGCGCGCGAGGTCCCGATGGACCCGTACGCGCTCGGGCTGCTACTCGGAGACGGCTGTATCACGGGGAAGACAACCCCGTCGTTCGCCACCGCGGACCCGGAACTCGTAACCGCCCTGGAGGGCGCGCTGCCCGGCACCACCATGCGGCACAAGGGCGGCGTGGACTACGTGCTCAACCGTGTACGACGCCCGGGCGAGTCCGTGCGAACGGAGAATCCGGTCACCGGGGCGCTGCGAACGCTCGATCTGCTCGGCACGCGCTCGCACACAAAGCTCGTCCCGGACGTATACCTCCACAACTCGGCCGAGGTCCGGACCGCCCTCCTGCAGGGGCTGTTGGACGCGGACGGCGGACCCGTCACACAGCCCGACCGCACCTGCCGCATCCAGTTCTCGACGACATCGATTCTTCTGCGGGACGACGTGATCGCACTCGTCCAGTCGCTGGGCGGGACGGCTTACGCACGGCGACGGCCGGCTGCGGGACGTAACCGCAGTACAGCCCGGGCTGCCCACCGGCACGACTCCCACGTCCTCGACATCCGCCTCCCCGAAGGCATCGAGCCCTTCCGCCTGGCCCGCAAGCGCGACACGTACCACGCGGCTGGAGGCGGCGGTCGCCCCATGCGGTTCGTCGACTCCATCGAACCCGCAGGCCGCGAGGAGTGCGTGTGCATCCAGGTGGCGGCCGAGGACTCGCTCTACGTCACTCAGGACTACCTGCTCACGCACAACACGCTGAACGACGCGTTCATCATTCTGGACGAGGCGCAGAACACCAACCCCGAGCAGATGAAGATGTTCCTCACCCGGCTCGGTTTCGACTCCAAGATCGTGATCACTGGCGACGTCACCCAGATCGACCTGCCCGGCGGGACGAAGAGCGGGCTGCGCCAGGTGCGGGACATCCTGCAGGGCGTCGAAGACGTCCACTTCTCGCAGTTGACCAGCACCGACGTCGTCCGGCACAAGCTGGTGGGCCGTATCGTCGACGCGTACGAGCGCTACGACGACGCCCGGCAGCAGGCCGATCCGGCCCCGGCAGAGGGCGACACCGCGGCCCCGCAGCCGAACGCGAACCGCGGCCACCGCAAGAGGAAGTAACCGGCACCCACCATGTCGATCGACGTCAACAACGAGTCCGGCCGCCGGGTCGACGAGGAGGCGATGCTCGACATCGCCCGCTACGCCCTGACCCGGATGCGCATCCATCCGCTCTCGGAACTGTCGGTGATCGCCGTCGACGCGGGCACCATCGAGCAGTTGCACCGGCAGTGGATGGATCTGCCGGGGCCCACGGACGTGATGTCCTTCCCGATGGACGAGCTGCGCCCGCCCGCCCGGGACGAGGAGGAGCCCCCGCAGGGCCTCCTCGGTGACATCGTGCTGTGCCCGGAGGTCGCCGA
Organism: Streptomyces sp. NPDC006925; assembly: GCF_042869575.1. Taxonomy (NCBI): domain Bacteria; kingdom Bacillati; phylum Actinomycetota; class Actinomycetes; order Kitasatosporales; family Streptomycetaceae; genus Streptomyces; species Streptomyces sp. NPDC006925. The sequence goes on along the minus strand of NZ_JBIAGB010000030.1, from coordinate 57,786 downwards.
GAAGCAGGGCGCCGACGCGCCGACGCGGCACTCCATGGACGAGGAGCTGCAACTGCTCACCGTGCACGGAGTGCTGCACCTGCTGGGCTACGACCACGAGGAGCCCGGGGAGCGGGCCGAGATGTTCGGCCTGCAATCCGCGATCGTCGACGGCTGGCGTGCCGAGCGCGGCCTGTCCGGGCCCTCTCCGGCCCCGACGACGACCTCGTGAGCACGCCCCTGGCCGCCGCCGTCGTCCTGCTGGTCGTCGTGGCATGGCTGGCGGCGTGCGCCGAGGCGGGGCTGGCCCGTACCACCAGCTACCGGGCCGAGGAGGCGGTGCGCCAGGGCAGGCGCGGCGGCACGAAACTGGCCGCGGTGGCCGCCGACCCGACCCGCTACCTCAACCTGGCCCTGCTGCTGCGGGTGGCCTGCGAGGTGGCCGCCGGCGCCCTGGTCACCTACGCGTGCCTGCGGGCCGTCGAGGGGACCTGGCAGGCGCTGGCCGTCGCCATCGGGGTGATGGTCTTCGTCAGCTACGTCGCCATCGGCGTCTCGCCGCGCACGATCGGCCGCCAGCATCCGCTGAACACGGCGACGGCCGCGTCGTATGTGCTGCTCCCGCTGGCGCGCATCCTGGGCCCGGTACCGCAGTTGCTGATCCTGCTCGGCAACGCGCTCACCCCGGGCAAGGGCTTCCGCAAGGGGCCGTTCGCCAGTGAGGCGGAGCTGCGCGCCATGGTGGACCTCGCCGAGCAGGAGTCGCTGATCGAGGCCGAGGAGCGGAAGATGGTGCACTCCGTCTTCCAGCTCGGCGACCGGCTGGTGCGCGAGGTGATGGTGCCGCGCACCGACCTGATCACGATCGAGCGGTTCAAGACCATCCGGCAGGCGCTCACCCTGGCGCTGCGTTCGGGGTTCTCACGGATCCCGGTGGTCGGCGAGAGCGAGGACGACGTGGTGGGCGTCGTCTACCTCAAGGACCTGGCGCGGAAGGTGCACATCAGCCGGGACGCGGAGACCGAACTGGTCTCCACCGCGATGCGGCCCGCGACCTTCGTCCCCGACACCAAGAACGCGGGCGACCTGCTGCGGGAGATGCAGCAGGACCGGATCCACGTCTCCGTGGTGATCGACGAGTACGGCGGCACGGCCGGGATCGTCACCATCGAGGACATCCTGGAGGAGATCGTCGGGGAGATCGCCGACGAGTACGACCGCGAACTGCCGCCGGTAGAGGAGCTGGGCGAGGGCCGCTACCGGGTCACCGCCCGCCTGGACATCGGTGACCTGGGAGAGCTGTACGGGCTGACGGGCCTGGACGACGAGGACGTGGAGACGGTGGGCGGGCTGCTCGCCAAGTCGCTGGGCCGGGTGCCGATCGCCGGTGCGGCCAGCACGGTCGACGTCACCGAGGACCACTCCGACCCCGCCCTGACGGGTCTGCGGCTGACGGCCGAGTCCCCGGCCGGACGCCGCAACAAGATCGTGACGGTGCTCGTCGAGCCGGTCCGCGAACCGGTGCACACGGACGCCGAGGAGAGCACCGCGCTCAGCGAGGGCTGACGGCCGGACCCGGGGGACCCGCCCCTGCGCCGAAGGCAGGACGCCTCCGCTGACCTACGCTGAGACCATGACGCCGGACGAGCTCAGAGCCTGCTGCCTGGAGCAGAACGGGGCGTGGGAGGACCACCCCTTCCCGGCGAACCCGGGCCTGTCCACCTTCAAGGTCGGCGCGAAGATCTTCGCCTTCAGCGGGCTGGACGAGGACCCGCTGCGGGTGAGCCTCAAGTGCGATCCGGAGAGCGCCGTGCGGCTGCGCGCCTCCACTCCGGCGGTGCGCCCGGGCGTGCACCTGAACAAGCGGCACTGGAACACCGTCGAGCTGGACGGGAGCCTGCCGGACCGGGCCGTGCGGGAGATGATCGAGGACTCCTACGACCTGGTGGTGGCCGGACTGCCGCGCTGGGAGCGGCTGCGGCTGGGCCGGGACTGACGCGCCCCGGAGCGGCGCCGCGGTCACCTGTTCGGCGGCCGCCGGATCGCGGCCGGGGGCCGACGCTGGTGGGTTGGAGGGCAGGCCGTCCCGAAAGGCGCTCCCATGCCCGCTGCACGCTGCTCCCGCCTCGTCGCCACCGCCGCCACCGTCGCCGTGCTGTCCCTGGCGGGGTGCGGCGGAGACGGTGCCGCGGAGTCGGCCGAGACCTCCTCGCCCTCGCCGCCGCCGTCGAAGTCCGGCGCCACCCCGACCGGTTCGCCCTCGGAGGTGGCCGGACCGCTCAGCGAGCAGCAGGCGCGCGCCGCACTGCTGGCCGAGGGCAACCTGCCCGCCGGATGGCGGCACGCGGACCTGGCCGACGCCGCACCCGCGGGAGCCGCCCCCGAGGAGCTGCGGACCGACGACCGCAACTGCCGGCAGCTGTTCGACGTGCTCCGCGGGGACGCGGACACACACGAGGCGCGGACCGCCGCCTCCCGCGGCTACCGCGGGAGCGCGGACGGCCCGTACCTCTCCAGCGAGGTCGCCTCCTACGACAGCGAGGGCGGCGACGGCTCGAAGCGGGCGCTGAGCACCTTCCGGAGTGTGCGGGCGAGCTGCCGGACGTTCACCGCCGAGAACGACGCAGTGACCGTCGACTTCACCGTCTCCCGGCTGAAGGCCGGGCCCGGCGGCGACAGCGCGTGCGCCCGGCTGCGCGGCACCGCCCGGGGCGGCCCGGCCGACGGGCAGCAGCTCACCCTCGACCTGGTGCTCTCGCGGGTGAAGCAGTCCACGACCGGAGTGGCCCTGCTCTCCACCGGCGACGGCGACACCGGGCTCGCCCGCCGCGCGGCCCGGGCGGCCGCCGAGCGGCTGAAGGAGGTGACGGCCGGGCGCACGCCCAGCCCGACCGTCCCGCCCGAGCAGGACGACTGAGCCGGCCGGCCGAGCGTCCGGACCGGCCCGGACCGGGCAGGCCCGGTCAGGACGTCTCCCGCCGGGCGTGGGCGGCCCGCGCGCGGCCCAGCACGAGGGCCACCAGAGCTCCGACGGCCAGCAGGACGGCGGTGTCGGCGGCGAGGCCCAGCTTGATGCCGCCCAGCGCGGCGTCGGCAGCGGGCGTTCCCGCGTCCCGCAGCGCCGCGGCCCGGCCGACCGACAGCGCGCTCAGCAGCGGGATGCCGAGCGCCAGCCCGAGCTGCATGGCGCTGGTGACCAGGGAGGTGGCCCGGCCCTGGTCCGCGTCGTCGAGGCCGGAGGTGGCGGTGACGCCGTAGGTGACGACGGCCACCAGATGCAGTCCGCTGGCCAGCGAGATGGCGATCACCACCAGCCACAGCCCGCCCTCGGTGCCCAGGCCCAGCAGCCCGGCCGTCAGCACGCCCTGGCCGAGCAGCCCGAGCGCGAGGGTGCGCGGCGCGCCGAGCCTGCGGGCCAGCCGGGGCGCGAGCGCGCCGCCCGCGACGGAGGCGAGGCCCTGCACGCCGAAGACGAGCCCGGAGACCAGCGGGGAGACGTCCAGCAGCTCCTGCAGGTAGAGCGTCATCAGGAAGACCACGGCGGTCATCATGGAGACGGTGGCGAGCCCGGCCAGGTTGCCGAAGGCGACAGTGGGGCGCCGCAGCAGCGACAGCGGCAGCAGCGGCTCGGCACTGCGCGCCTCCACCCGGACGAACAGCACGAGCAGCAGCAGTCCGGCGACGATCGCACCCAGTACGTCCGGACGTCCGAAGCCCTCCTCGGCTGCGGTGGACAGCCCGTAGACGACGCCGAACAGCCCGCCGGTCACGGTCAGCGCCCCGGGCACGTCCAGCCGGGTGCGCGCCCCCCGGCTCTCGGCCAGCAGCCGGGGTGCCACCAGCAGCACCAGGAGGCCGCCGACGCCGAGCAGGCCCATGGTGGAGCGCCAGCCGAGCGTGTCGGTCAGCACACCGCCGACGACCATGCCGACGGTGAAGCCCAGCGCCATCAGCGAGCCGTTGATGCTCAGCGCCTTGGTGCGCTTGGGCCCCTCGGCGAACGAGGTGGTGATCAGGGCCATCCCGGTGGGGACCAGCGCGGCGGCGCCGAGCCCCTGCAGCGCGCGGCCCGCCAGGAACAGCGGTGCGGCGGGCGCGAGGGCCGCCAGCACCGAAGCCCCGGTGAACAGCGCCAGGCCGGTCAGGAAGGTCCGGCGACGGCCGAGCTGGTCGCCCAGCCGCCCGAAGAGCAGCAGGAAGCTGCCGGTGGGCAGCGCGAAAGCGGTCACGGCCCACTGCAGTCCCGCCTCCCCCAGCCCCAGGTCGGGCCCGAGGACGGGCAGGGCGACGTTCAGGACGGAGAAGTCGAGCGCGACGAGGAACTGCGAGGCGCACAGCACCACCAGCAGCAGGATCTCGCGCGAGGTGAAGCGGTGGGCGGCGGGAGGGGAGACCGGTGCGGACGCGGGTGCGGCCGTCTCCGGTGCAGAAGCGGTCGTTGGCATGATCACAGCCTGCTGGCGCGGAACAGACCATGGGGAGCTGCTGTTTATGGTGGTGCCCGCACCACCACTCAGGGAGGGGAACAGGTGGCCAGTGCTGGAGAGAGCCGGCCGGAGAGACACCGGCGCGGACAGGAGCTGCGCACGTTCCTGCGCTCGCGCAGGGCACGGGTCTCGCCCGCCGAGTCGGGGCTGCCCGACGGCGGTCCCCGGCGCCGGACGCCGGGACTGCGCCGGGAGGAGGTGGCGGTGCTCGCCGGGGTGGGCGCCTCCTGGTACCAGTGGCTGGAGCAGGGCCGGGACATCACCGTCTCGCCGCAGGTCCTCGACGCGGTGGCGCGGGTGCTGCGGATGAGCCCCGCCGAGCGGCGGCACCTGTACGTGCTGGCCGGACTCAACCCGCCGCTGCCCGAGTCGGAGTACGACCCCGACTACCTGTGCGCGGGGATGCAGCGGCTGATGGACAGCTGGATGCCGTACCCCGCACACATCATGGACCCGTACTTCAGCGCCGTCGGGCTCAACGCGTCGGCGCAACTGGTGATGGGCATGAACGCGCAGGAGAACTGCATCATCAACTTCTTCTGCGACGAGCGGTACCGGGCCCGCGCGGTGAGCTGGGAGCAGAACGCACCGGGCGTGGTGGCCGAACTGCGCGCCTCGCTGGCGGAGTGGCCCACGGACGAGGGCTTCCAACTGCTGCTGGAGGATCTGCTGGCGGGCAGCGCGGAGTTCCGCGAGCTGTGGGAGCTGGGCGATGTGTGCCGGCCCGGTCAGCGGGTCAAGGAGCTGGATCATCCGGCCGTGGGCGCGCTGCACTTCGAGTCGACGACGCTCCAGGTGCCGGCCCGCCCCGATCTGCGGCTCATTCTGCACAACCCGATCCCCGGCACCGGCACGGCCGAGAAGCTGCAGCGGCTGGCCGAGCCGGAGGCCCGCCGCGCGGCCCTCCGCCAGGTCGCCGGATGAGGCGGCCGTCGGGGCACCGCGGGCAGCGCATATGCTCGCCGTCATGAGCGACCAGAGCACCGCGGGGCCGACCCCGGAGGACCGCAAGATCGTCACCCTGGCGCGCAGCGCCCGCGCCCGCAACGCCGTCCCGGAGGGCGCCGCCGTCCGGGACGAGACGGGCCGCACCTACGTCGCCGGGTCGGTGGCGCTGCCCTCGCTGCGGCTGTCGGCACTGCGCACTGCCGTGGCCATGGCGGTGGCCTCGGGCGCCACGTCCCTGGAGGCCGCGGCCGTGGTCTCGGAGGCCGCGCAGGTCCCGGCCGAGGACCTGGCGACCGTGCGCGACCTGGGCGGGCCGGCCACCCCGGTGCTGCTCGCGGGCCCGGACGGCGAGGTGCACTCGACGGTGCCGGCGGGCTGAGCCGCCGGACGGCCGCCCGCTGCCGCCGGTCCCCGGGAGGGGACCTCGGCGGCCGGGGCCGCACCGTCCATCAGGGACAATGGTCGTCATGAACGCATCCTCCGCCACCACCGGCGACCCCGAAGGCCGCACCCAGGGCGAGGCGCCGCACCGCTCGGGCTTCGCCTGTTTCGTGGGCCGCCCGAACGCGGGCAAGTCGACACTGACCAACGCGCTGGTGGGCACGAAGGTCGCGATCACCTCCACCCGCCCGCAGACGACCCGGCACACGGTGCGCGGCATCGTGCACCGGCCGGAGGCGCAGCTCGTCCTGGTGGACACCCCCGGCCTGCACAAGCCCCGCACCCTGCTCGGCGAGCGCCTCAACGACGTGGTGCGCACCACCTGGGCGGAGGTCGACGTCATCGGCTTCTGCGTACCGGCCGACCAGAAGATCGGGCCCGGCGACCGGTTCATCGCGGCCGAGCTGGCCGAGCTGAAGAAGCGCACCCCGAAGGTCGCGGTGGTCACCAAGACCGACCTGGTCTCCCAGCAGGCACTCGCCCAGCAGCTGCTCGCCGTGGACCGGCTCGGGCGGGAGCTGGGCATCGAGTGGGCAGAGATCGTCCCGGTCTCCGGCACCGAGGGCTCCCAGGTGGACCTGCTGGCCGACCTGCTGGTGCCGCTGCTGCCCGAGGGGCCGCCGCTCTACCCGGACGGGGACCTGACGGACGAGCCGGAGCAGGTCATGGTCGCCGAGCTGATCCGGGAGGCGGCGCTGGAGGGGGTGCGGGACGAGCTGCCGCACTCGATCGCGGTGGTGGTCGAGGAGATGGTGCCCCGCGAGGACCGGCCCGCCGACCGCCCGCTGCTCGACGTCCACGCCAACATCTTCCTGGAGCGGCCCAGCCAGAAGGGCATCGTCATCGGTCCCAAGGGCAAGCGCCTCAAGGAGGTGGGCAGCGCCTCGCGCCGGCACATCGAGGCCCTGCTGGGCACCCCCGTCTATCTCGATCTGCATGTCAAGGTCGCCAAGGACTGGCAGCGCGACCCCAAGCAGCTGCGCCGACTCGGCTTCTGACACCGCGTCGGGTATCCCACCGCCGCGGCCCGGGCCTCGGCGCCCGCGCTCCTCAGCCGCGCGGGGGCACGGGGATGCGCATCAGGTCACGCGCCGCGGTCAGTTCGCCCCGGAACCCGGCCGAGCGGGCCTCGGCAGCGAACAGCGCGGTGTCCTGGTAGCGCTGCGAGAAGTGCGTGAGCACCAGGTGGCGTACGCCCGCCTCGGCCGCCACCCGGCCCGCCTGGAAGGCCGTCAGATGGCCGGAGACCTCGGCCAGTTCCGACTCGGCCCGCAGGAAGGTCGACTCGATGACGAGCAGGTCGCAGCCCTCGGCCAGCTCCCGCACCCCGTCGCAGAGCCGGGTGTCCATGACGAAGGCGAAGCGCTGCCCGCGGCGCGGCGCGCTGACCTCCTCCAGCCGCACCCCCCGCAGCTCCCCCTCCCGCTGGAGGCGGCCCACGTCCGGTCCGCGGATCCCCCGCTCGGCCAGCCGTCCGGGCAGCATCCGCCGCGTGTCGGGCTCCGTCAGCCGGTAGCCGAAGGTGTCGATGCGGTGCGAGAGCCGACGCGCCTCCAGGGTGAAGGGCACCCCCGGCTGCCGCGCGCCGTGCTCTTCCGGGATCCGCTCCCGGCCCGCGGCCGTGAGGTGCTGCCCGGAAGCGGCCACCAGGACGCCGGGCTCCTGCACGGGCGCCTCCCGCAGCCGGAGGGTGTCGTGGAACGGGGTGGCGTGCCGCAGCCGCTCGAAGTACCGCTGCCCGCTCGCCGGGTAGTGGGCCGTCACCTCGTGCGGCACCCCGTCGAGGCTCATGTGCTGGATGACGCCGGGCAGGCCGAGGGTGTGGTCGCCGTGGAAGTGCGTCAGGCAGATCCGGGTCAGATCGTGTGCCGCGACGGTGGTGTGCAGCATCTGCCGCTGGGTGCCCTCACCGGGGTCGAACAGGATGCCCTCGCCGTCCCACAGCAGGACGTACCCGTTGTGGTTGCGCTGCCGGGTGGGAACCTGGCTGGCGGTGCCCAGGACGACCAGTTCGCGCGCCGACACCGTCCCTCAGCACCTCATCCGGGGGGCCATTCGAGACCGCGGCCGCCGAGCACGTGCGCGTGCGCGTGGAAGACCGTCTGACCGGCGCCGGAACCGGTGTTGAAGACCACCCGGTACCCGGTGCCCGGCCCGCCGTCCGGTACGGCGATCCGCTCCAGCGCCGCCACCTCCCCGGCCTCCCGCACCACGTCGGCGATCAGCTCCGGGGAGGCCGCCGCGAGGGACGCCGCGTCCGGGTAGTGCGCCTTCGGGATCACCAGCACATGGGTGGGCGCCTGGGGGTTGATGTCCCGGAAGGCGACGGTCGTGTCGGTCTCCCGCACCAGCGTCGCGGGCACCTCACCCGCGACGATCTTGCAGAACAGGCAGTCCTGCTGCGGTTCTCCGTTGGAAGCCATGCCGGGATGCTACCCGAGGGACGGCGCTGTCCCGGGTGTCCGGACGGGGTCCCCTCACCCCCACCGCCCGCACCGGGCGAGCAGCACCGCGGTGGCCGCCGTACCGGCCGTGGAGGTCCGCAGCACACTCGGCCCGAGCCGCAGCGGCGCGGCCCCGGCCCGCGCGAAGAGCTCCAGTTCCTCCGGCGCGACGCCGCCCTCGGGGCCGACGACCAGCACGATCTCCCCCGCCTCCGGCAGGGCCGCCGAGGCCAGCGGCGTGCTGCCCTCCTCGTGCAGCACGGCGGCGAAGTCGGCGGACTCCAGCAGCGCGGCGACCTCCCGGCCGGAGGCCAACTCGGCCACCTCGGGGAACCGCAGCCGCCGGGCCTGCTTGCCCGCCTCCCGCGCCGTGTTCCGCCACTTCGCGAGCGACTTGGCCGCCCGCTCCCCCTTCCATCGGGTCACCGCGCGGGACGCCGCCCACGGCACCACGGCGTCCACGCCCGTCTCCGTCATCGTCTCCACGGCCAACTCCCCGCGGTCCCCTTTGGGCAGCGCCTGGACGACGGTGATCCGCGGGCGGGGCGCGGGCTCGGTGCGCACCTCGCGGACGGCGACCTCCAGTCGGTCCTTGCCCTCGGCCGCGGTCACACTCCCGTACGCACCGGTGCCCGCGCCGTCCGTGAGGACGACCTCCTCACCCGGCCGCAGTCTGCGGACCGAGACCGCGTGCCGCCCCTCCGGACCGTCCAGCACCACCGTGCCGGGCCGCAGCAGCCCGGCGTCGGCCAGGAACACCGGCGCGCTCACGATCCCACCTCCCGCAGCTCGGCACGTGCCTCGTCGCACTCCGCCCTCAGCACCTCCACGAGCTGCCCGGCGGGCAACTCCCGGGCCAGCCGGTGCCCCTGACCCGCCCACAGCGCCATCGCCTGCGGGTCGCCCGCCTTCGCCGCCGCCCGGCGCAGCCCGGCCGTCAGATAGTGCAGTTGCGGATAGGCGGCGGGGGCGTACGGGCCGTGCTCGCGCACGAAGCGGTTGACCAGCCCGCGCGCCGGGCGCCCCGAAAAGGCGCGGGTCAGCTCGGTGCGGGTGAAGTGCGGGTCGGTCAGCGCCCGCTTGTGCAGCGCGTGGGCGCCGGACTCCTCGGTGGCCAGGAACGCGGTGCCCAACTGGGCCGCGACGGCACCCGCCGCGAGCACGGCGGCGATCTGCCGGCCGCGCATCAGTCCGCCCGCGGCCACGAGAGGAAGCTGCACCGCTTCCCCGACCTGCGCGAGCAAGGACAGCAGCCCGATGCCGGCGCTGCCCCGGTCGCCCTCCGGATCGTCCCGGTGCGTGCCCTGGTGGCCGCCCGCCTCGACGCCCTGCACGCACAGGGCCCGGGCACCGGCCGCCTGCGCCGCCCGCGCCTCGGCGACCGAGGTCACGGTGACGACGGTGCAGGTGCCCAGCGCCGCGAACCGCTCCAGCACCCGGCGGGCGGGGCAGCCGAAGTGGAAGGAGACGACCGGCACCGGATCGTCGTGCAGGATCGCGAGCTTCGCCTCGTAGGCGTCGTCGGTCTTGCCTTCCGGGTCGCCCAGCTCCGTCTCGTACCAGGCGGCCTCACCCGTGAGCTGCTCGCGGTAGACCTCGACCGCGGCGGGGTCGGCGCTGCGGGGCTGCGGCATGAACAGGTTGACGCCGAAGGGGCGCCCGGTCAGCTGCCGGAGCTGCCGGATCTCCTCGTACATCGCCTCCGGCGTCTTGTATCCGGCGGCGAGGAAGCCCAGCCCCCCGGCCTCGCACACCGCCGCCACCAGCTCGGGGCGGGAGACCCCGCCCGCCATCGGCGCCTGGATGAGGGGATGCGCAGTCAGCTCGGAGAGCGAAGGCGGCGAGGTGGACATGACCACATCCTGTCACGTCCCCTGTACGGCCCCGGCGCACCGTCCCCGGTCCCCCGGCCCGGGGGACCCGCGGCCCCGCCGCCCGCGCTCAGCGTCCGTTGAAGGCGTCCTTCAGGCGCGAGAACAGCCCCTGCTGCCCCGGCTGGAACTGGCCCGTGGGCCGCTCCTCGCCGCGGAGCTTGGCCAGCCGCCGCAGCAGCTCCTCCTCCTCCGCCTCCAGCTTGGTCGGGGTCGTCACCTCGACATGCACGATGAGCTGGCCCCGGCCCCCGCCGCGCAGGTGGGTGACGCCGCGCTCGTGCAGCGGGACCGACTGGCCGGACTGGGTACCGGGACGGATGTCGATCTCCTCCATGCCGTCCAGCGTCTCCAGCGGCACCTTCGTGCCCAGCGCCGCCGCCGTCATCGGGATGGTGACGGTGCAGTGCAGATCGTCGCCGCGGCGCTGGAAGGTCGAATGGGCGTTCTCATGGATCTCCACGTACAGGTCGCCGGCCGGGCCCCCGCCCGGGCCGACCTCGCCCTCGCCCGCGAGCTGGATGCGGGTGCCGTTGTCGACACCGGCGGGGATCTTCACGGTGAGGCTGCGCCGCGAGCGCACCCGGCCGTCCCCGGCGCACTCCGGGCACGGGGTGGGCACCACGGTGCCGAAGCCCTGGCACTGCGGGCACGGCCTGGACGTCATGACCTGGCCCAGGAAGGACCGGGTGACCTGGGAGACCTCGCCCCGGCCGCGGCACATGTCGCAGGTCTGCGCCGAGGTGCCGGGCGCGGCACCGTCGCCGCTGCAGGAGTTGCAGACGACGGCCGTGTCGACCTGGATCTCCTTGGTGGTGCCGAACGTCGCCTCTTCCAGGTCGATGTCCAGCCGGATCATGGCGTCCTGGCCCCGGCGGGTGCGCGAGCGCGGGCCGCGCTGCGCCGCCGTGCCGAAGAAGGCGTCCATGATGTCGCTGAAGTTGCCGAAGCCCCCGCCGAACCCGCCGGCGCCGCCGCCCGCGGCACCCGAGGCCGGGTCCCCGCCCAGGTCGTAGACCTGCTTCTTCTGCGGGTCCGAGAGCACCTCGTAGGCGGTGTTGATCTCCTTGAACCGCTCCTGGGTCTTCGGATCCGGGTTGACGTCCGGGTGCAGCTCGCGCGCGAGTCTGCGGAACGCCTTCTTGATCTCGTCCTGCGAGGCGTCACGCTGCACGCCGAGGACCGCGTAGTAGTCCGTCGCCACCTTATGACTCCGCCAGGATCTGTCCGACGTACCGTGCCACTGCGCGTACAGCTCCCATCGTTCCGGGGTAGTCCATGCGGGTCGGTCCGACCACGCCGAGTTTGGCGACTGCTTCGTCGCCCGAACCGTAACCGACCGAGACGACCGATGTGGAACTCAGCCCCTCGTGCTGGTTCTCATGCCCGATTCGTACGGTCATACCCGGATCCTTGGCTTCTCCGAGCAACTTCAGCAGCACGACCTGCTCCTCCAGCGCCTCCAGAACGGGCCGGATGGTGAGCGGGAAGTCGTGCCCGAAGCGGGTGAGATTGGCGGTCCCGCCGATCATCAGCCGCTCCTCGGTCTCCTCGACCAGGGTCTCCAGCAGGGTGGCCAGCACGGTCTGGATCGTGCCCCTGTCGTCGGCGTCGAACGCCTCCGGCAGGTCCTGCACCAGGGAGGGGACCTCGGTGAACCGCTCGCCGACCACCCGGCTGTTGAGCCGGGCGCGCAGGTCGGCCAGCACCGCCTCGCCGATCGGCGCCGGGCAGTCGATCAGCCGCTGCTCGACCCGGCCGGTGTCGGTGATCAGCACCAGCATCAGCCGCGCGGGAGCCAGCCCGAGCAGTTCCACGTGCCGCACCGTCGAGCGGGTCAGCGACGGGTACTGCACCACGGCCACCTGCCGGGTGAGCTGCGCCAGCAGCCGCACCGTGCGGCCGACGACGTCGTCGAGGTCGACGGCGCCCTCCAGGAAGTTCTGGATGGCACGGCGCTCGGGCGAGGAGAGCGGCTTGACCCCGGCGAGCTTGTCGACGAAGAGGCGATACCCCTTGTCGGTGGGGATGCGGCCCGCGCTGGTGTGCGGCTGGGCGATGAATCCGTCGTCCTCCAGCGCCGCCATGTCGTTGCGGACCGTGGCCGGGGACACCTTGAGGTTGTGCCGCTCGGTGAGGGCCTTGGAGCCCACCGGCTCCTCCGTGCCGACATAGTCCTGGACGATGGCGCGGAGCACTTCAAGTCGACGCTCGCTGAGCACGGCGCACACCTCCCGTCCGGCCGCTGATCCGAGGTCCCGTTTCCGGCGGCTGTCCCCTGGCACTCTTCGTGCCGGAGTGCCAAGCCCCTGGGCCAGTGTACGGCCGGTCACCACAGCCGGGGCAAGGGCCGCCCGCCCGCGGGCCCGACGGTACCCCGCACGCACTCCCGGACGCGGCTTCCGGGAGCGGCTTCGGAGGCCGCTGGCGGGCCGTCTTCCGGAGCTGCTTCCGGAGCGGCCGAGAGCGCCGCACCCGGGCGCTGCGGTTAGCGTCGTCCCATGCAGCCGTTCGCAGAAGACGCCAGGCAGGACCCGTCGGCCGCCGCCAGCCGCTGGGAGCAGATCGCCCCCGGGGTGCTGCGGCGCAGGCTGCCGCAGTGGGACGCGACGGTCGGAGCCGTCGCCGGGGACAGCGGCGCGCTGCTCGTCGACACCGGGTCCAGCCTGCGGGAGGGCGCCGGAATCCGCACCGACGTGGCCGCGCTGCTGGGGCGCCGGGTGACACGGATCGTCCTCACCCACCCGCACTTCGACCACATCTTCGGCACCGCCGTCTTCTCCGGCGCCCAGGTGTACGCGGCCGTCGGTGTCCGCGAACTGCTGGCCCGCAGCACCGACGTGCTCCGCGACGACGCCGTGGCGCACGGCCTGCTGGAGGACGAGGCGGGCGAGGCGGCCGACGTGCTGGTGCGCCCGCACCATCCGGTCAGCGGGCAGCTCACCCTCGACCTGGGCGGACGCGAGGTCGTGCTGGTGAACGTGGGCCCCGCGCACACCGAGCACGACCTGGCCGTCCTGGTGCCCGGCTCCCCCGACGTCGTCTTCTGCGGCGACCTGGTGGAGGAGTCCGGTGCGCCGCAGGCCGGCGCGGACGCCCACCTCGCCCGCTGGCCTGTCGCGCTGGACCGGCTGCTGGCCCTGGGCGGCGAGGACGCGGTGTACGTGCCGGGACACGGAGCGCTGGTCGACGCGGCGTTCGTACGCACGCAGCGGGACGAGCTGGCGCGCCGCTCCACGCCGTGAGGGAGGCAGCCGGCCGCGGGGCACGTAGCAGAATGAGCGGCATGCGCAGCCGTTACGACAATCCGGACCTGACCCCTCCGTGGAAGCGGCCCCGAGCCGTGCCGGAGGTGGCCGCCGAGCCGGACCTGGTGGTGGAGGAGATCAGCACCGGCTTCTGCGGGGCCGTCGTGCGGTGCGAGAAGACCGCCGAGGGCCCGACCGTCACCCTCGAGGACCGCTTCGGCAAGCACCGGGTCTTCCCCATGGCGGCGGCGGGCTTCCTGCTGGAGGGGCGGACGGTGACGCTGGTGCGGCCCACGCCCGGCAGCGGGCCCGACGCGGGCGCCTCGGCCGGGCGGCCGCGGACGGCCTCCGGCTCGCTGGCCGTACCGGGCGCCCGGGCCCGGGTGGCACGCGCCGGCCGGATCTACGTCGAGGGGCGGCACGACGCCGAACTGGTCGAGAAGGTGTGGGGCGACGACCTGCGCATCGAGGGGGTGGTCGTGGAGTACCTGGAGGGCGTCGACGACCTGCCCGCCGTCGTGGAGGCGTTCTCGCCCGGCCCCGGAGCCCGCCTCGGAGTGCTGGTGGACCACCTGGTGCCCGGCTCGAAGGAGTCCCGGATCGCCGCGGAGGTCTGCGGGGACCACGTGCTGGTGGTGGGGCACCCGTACATCGACATCTGGGAAGCGGTGAAACCCGCGTCGGCGGGCATCCGGTCCTGGCCGCACGTTCCGCACGGCCAGGACTGGAAGACCGGGGTGTGCCGCGCCCTCGGCTGGCCGGAGCACACCGGGGCCGCCTGGCAGCAGCTGCTGGGCCGGGTGCGCAGCTACAAGGACCTGGAGCCGGCGCTGCTGGGCCGCGTGGAGGAACTGATCGACTTCGTGACGGCCCCGGACCACACCTGACCGGCCCGGCGAGCCGCCCGGCCCCGGGCCCGCGGAGGCGCGCGCCCGGACCGCGGGAGCGGGCGCGCCCGGACCGCGGGAGGGTGCGCCGGTCCGGGCACGCGCGAGGTGCCCGCGGCCGGTCCGGGCGCGCCCGTGCGGCCCCCGGAACCGGCGGCTGCCACATCCGCACGCGGACCGGGGACAATGGACGGATGCCCTCCGCACTGCCCGACGGCGAGCCCGTACCGCACGACGGTTCGCTCCCCCCGCACGCGCTGACCCGCGGCGCCCACAGCGCACGCCCGCTCGGCGTCTACATCCACGTCCCGTACTGCGCCACCCGCTGCGGCTACTGCGACTTCAACACCTACACCGCCACCGAGCTGCGCGGTGCCGACGGCGGGGTGGCCGCCTCGCAGGAGAACTACGCACACAGCCTCATCGAGGAGATCCGGCTGGCCCGCCGGGTGCTGGGCGAGGATCCGCGCCGGGTCGGGACGGTGTTCGTCGGCGGCGGCACCCCCACCCTGCTGCCCGCCGCCGACCTGGGCCGCATGCTGGCGGCCGTCCGGGAGGAGTTCGGACTGGCCGAGGACGCCGAGATCACCACCGAGGCGAACCCGGACTCGGTCGACCCGGGCTATCTGGCCGAGCTGCGGGAGGCGGGGTTCAACCGGATCTCCTTCGGCATGCAGAGCACACGCGAGCACGTGCTGCGGGTGCTGGAACGCACCCACACACCCGGCCGGCCGGAGGAGTGCGTCGCGGAGGCCCGCGAGGCAGGCTTCGCGCACGTGAACCTGGATCTGATCTACGGGACGCCGGGCGAGACGGACGAGGACTGGCGCGCCTCCCTCGACGCCGCGCTGGCCGCGGGCCCGGACCACATCTCGGCGTACGCGCTCATCGTGGAGGAGGGCACCCGGCTCGCCCGGCGCGTGCGGCGCGGCGAAGTGCCGATGACCGACGACGACGTGCACGCCGACCGCTATCTGATCGCCGAGGAGCGGCTGACCGCCGCCGGCCTGGAGTGGTACGAGGTCTCCAACTGGGCGGCACCGGGCGACCCGGCCGCCCGGTGCCGGCACAACGAGCTGTACTGGACGGGCGCCGACTGGTGGGGCGCCGGGCCGGGCGCCCACAGCCATGTCGGCGGGGTGCGCTGGTGGAACGTCAAGCACCCGGCCGGCTACGCGCGGGCGCTGGCCGAGGGCCGCTCACCCGGTGCGGGCCGGGAGCTGCTCGGCGCCGAGGACCGGCGGGTCGAGCGGATCCTGCTGGAGCTGCGGCTCCGCCAGGGCTGCCCCCTCTCGCTGCTGGCCCCCGACGGCGCCCGGGCGGCCGCCCGGGCCCGCGCCGACGGGCTGCTGGAACCGGGCCCGTACGCAGCGGGCCGGGCCGTGCTCACGCTGCGCGGCCGCCTGCTGGCCGACGCGGTCGTCCGGGAGCTGGTGGACTGAGCCGCCCGCGCGGGCGCGCGAGTGCGGGGCTACTGCTGGGACGACTCGGTCGCCACCGGGAGCCGCCCGCGCGGGCGCGGGCGCGCGGGTGCCCATGAGGCCGCTCGGGCAGCGCGCCCAGAGCCGCCCGCGCGGGCGCGCGACGCGGTTCCCGGTCGCGCCGCGCGATGCCGGCCGGTCAGCCGGTGTGCGCGGCGGCGGCGCCGGTGGCCTCCGGCAGCCGCAGCACCAGCATCGCCAGGTCGTCGGCGGGCAGATCCGGCGCGAAGGCGTACACCGCGCGGCGCAGCCGCTCGGCCGTGCCGCCCGCGTCCAGCCCCGCGGAGTCGGCGAAGCGGGCCGCCAGCCCG
Source organism: Streptomyces sp. NPDC006925 (assembly GCF_042869575.1). Lineage (NCBI taxonomy): Bacteria > Bacillati > Actinomycetota > Actinomycetes > Kitasatosporales > Streptomycetaceae > Streptomyces > Streptomyces sp. NPDC006925. Next base: position 41,689 of record NZ_JBIAGB010000030.1, on the reverse strand, counting down.
TCGCTGTCGTCGAACAGCCGGCGGCCGCAGCGCCGTTCGGTCACCCCGTCGGTGACGCACAGCAGCGTGTCGCCGGGGTGCAGCGTGAAGGACTGGCACTCGTAGCTGACCTGCTGGGCGACCCCGAGGAGTAACTGCGGCAGCGCGGCGGTCCGCACCTGCCCCGCAGCGTCCCGGACGAGCGGCAGCGGATGCCCGGCGCAGGTGAGCGTGCAGTCCACCAGGCCGTCGCGGAAGGCGAGTTCCCCGTAGACGACGGACAGGAACCGGGCCTGCTCACCGACCTCCCGGTTGAGCCGGTCCAGGGTCTCGGGCACGGAGTGGCCCTCGCGGGCCAGCAGCCGCAGCACCGGGCGGGCCAGTCCGGTGACCACGGCGGCTTCGGGGCCGTTGCCGCAGACATCACCGAGTGCGAACCGCCAGCGGCCATCGGGCAACCGCAGCAGGTCGTAGAAGTCGCCACCTGCCCATGTGCCCTCCCCGACCGGTTCGTAGACCAGCGCGGTGTCCAGACCGGGAACGTGCATCTCCTCGCTGGGCAGCAGCCCGCGCTGGAGGATCCGGCTGATGTTCTCCTGGAGCGCGTATCGGCGGGCGGAGAGCACCGCGAGCGCCACCCGACGGGCGAAGTCCTCCATCAGACCCAGCACTTCGTCCGGTATCCGCAGCAGCCCGGCACGGCCGATCACCAGCGTGCCCACCGGGCGGCCGCCGACGACCAGATCGCACCGGGCCGAGGCGCCGCTGCCGCCGCCCTCCGCGGCGCCCTCCGGCCAGCGCCAGGGGGACGCCTGCCCCGGCAGCACACGGTCCGCGGGGGCGGGCGGTTCTTCGGCGAGCCGGGCGCGCAGCTCCTCGATCCGGCCTTCCTGCGCGTGCCAGACCCGGGCCAGCCGGGGCAGCCGGGAGCGCTCGTCGTCCCGCAGCCACACGGCGCACCAGTCGGCGAAGCGGGGCACCATCAACTGCCCGGCGAGCGAGGCGACCTTGTCCTCGTCCGTGTGCCCGGCCAGCAGGTCGGACGCCTCCGCGAGGAAGGAGAGCACGCCGTTGCACATCCAGTCCCGGTGCGGGAGCCGGGGTGCCGGGCACTGCGCGGCGGGCCCGGCGCCGCCCGGCCCCTCCGGCGGGCTTCCGGGCGGGCACGGGTGCGGGCTCCGCGACAGGCCGTCGCCGGGCCCCTCGCGCAGGGCACTGCCGGGAAGGGCGCCGGATGCCGCACCGCCCGCGACGGGCACGCGCGGCCTCTCCCGTACGGCGTCCGTCTCCCGTACGGCGTCGGCGGCCGCGTGAGTGCCTGCGGCTGTCGCTGCGACTGCCTCAGCGTCTTCGTCCGCGTCCGCGTCCGGAGGGCGGGCTGCCGTGCCGAGTTGGAACCACACCGACTTGCGGTCCCTGCGGTAGCTGATACCCCACTCCTTGGCGAGCGCACCGACCAGCCGCAGGCCGTGCCCCTCCTCGCCGTGCGCGGCCACCCGGCGGGCCGGATGGCGATCGGCGACCTCCGTGTAGACGACCCCCGCCGCGTAACGGCACTCCACCCCGACTGATGTCCCCGCGTGCACCACCGCGTTGGTGACCAGTTCGCTGACCAGCAGCACCGCGTCGTCCGCCGGGGTGCCGTGCACGCCCCAGCGGCCCAGCGCCACCCGGGCGAAGCGGCGGGCCGCGCCCGCGGCGAGCGCATTGCCCGGCAGCTCCGTCCGCACGGCATGCGGCATCCCGCCCCCGCCGTGCACCAAGACCCCCGTGTCCGCCGCGGCGCTGTCCTTCATCTCCACCAACTGCGCCATCCGCGCCTCGTCCACGCTGTTCATCGCACCCCTCCCCGGGCCTTTCCCGGGCACACACCCCCCGGCCGTTCCCTCACCACGCTCGGCGCGGTAGAGCAAGGGTGACAGAAGGGGCCCGCTCATATGCGCCGAGTCACGGAAATGGTGGCCGAAGACTGCCGTTCTCGCCCGTGCGCGGTTGACATCGCCCGGCAGCCGGATACTCTGCTTCTCTTCCCGGCCCCCGATTCGGGATCCACGCTCGGCGCTCGGCCCGCGACCGGCCGGAACGGCGACAGCGGACGGGGCGGCGAGGACCACACCGACGGGCGCTGCTGCGGCAGGAGTTCGCGTCGACGCTGCTGGACACGGTGGTGCCCGGGGTGGACGGTTTCGAGACAGCAGAAGCGCATCAGGCGCGGCGAGCGGACCGGGTCACACCCCGAGCATCTTGCCGACCGGCTCCGGGGGCCACAGCACGGGGCCCGGGATACGCCGGCCGCCCGACTACGCGACGGAGGGCGGCGGGTTGCGTGCCCGAACCGTTCGGCGCCTGGGTGGCGCACCGAGGTGTCCTTCTTCCGCGATCCGCACCGCGGGGGCGGCCGGTTGCTCCGCTTCCCCGACGCCACCGCCGGGCGGCTGTCGACGGTGGAGCCCCGCCCGGCGGCGGGCGGATGCGCCGACACGCGGCCGGCCCGCGAAGCGGCTGCCCCGGCCGCGTCCCCGGACGCGTCGCGCGGATCCTGACGGCCACCGCTCCACGGCCCGCGCGCCGTAGGGGGCGGGCCGCTGCCGCACCCCCCGTCGAGCTGCGGGCCGTGGCATGCGGCCCGGGGCCTCAGCGTTCGCGAGTGCCCTCGTACATCTCCTCGATCAGCTCGCCGTACTCCCGCTCCACCACCGGGCGCTTCATCTTCAGGCTGGGCGTCAGCTCACCGTGCTCGATGTCCAGATCGCGCGGCAGGACCCGGAACTTCTTGACCGTCTGCCAGCGCTGGAGCCCCGCGTTGAGCTGCTCGACATAGCCGTCCACCAGGGCGCGCACCTGCTCGGAGGCGACCACCTCGGCGTAGGGCTTGCCCTTGAGGTCCTCGTGGTCCGCCGCCCACGCCGTGATCGCCGGTTCGTCCAGTGTGATCAGAGCGGTGCAGTAGTTCCGGCCCGCGCCGTGCACCAGGATGTTGGAGACGTACGGGCAGATCGCCTTGAACTGGCCCTCCACCTCGGCGGGCGCGATGTACTTGCCCCCGGAGGTCTTGATCAGGTCCTTCTTGCGGTCGGTGATCCGCAGGTAGCCGTCGTCCGACAGCTCGCCGATGTCGCCGGTGTGGAACCAGCCGTCCTCCTCCAGCACTTCGGCGGTCTTGTCCGCCAGCCCGTGGTACCCCTGCATGATGCCGGGACCGCGCAGCAGGATCTCGCCGTCGTCCGCGATCCGCACCTCGGTGCCGGGCATCGGCTTGCCGACGGTGCCGGTGCGGAAGTTGTCGGTGCGGTTGCAGAAGCTGGCGGCGGACGACTCGGTGAGTCCGTAGCCCTCCAGGACCGGGATGCCCGCACCGGCGAAGAAGTAGCCCAGGTCCGGCGCGAGCGCGGCCGAACCGGAGACGCAGCCGACCATCCGGCCGCCGAACGCGTCCCGCAGCTTGCTGTAGACGAGCCGATCGGCCAGCGCGTGCTTGACCTTGAGCCCGGTGGGCGCGTCCGGCACCCCGGTGCGGCGCTGGTTGTCCTGTGTCGTCCGCGCGTACTCGCGGGCCACCTCGGCCGCCCACTGGAAGATCGTGTACTTGGCGCCGCCGCCGGCCCGCGCCTTCTGCGCGACGCCGTTGTAGACCTTCTCGAAGATCCGCGGTACCGCGCACATCTTCGTCGGCTGGACGATCGGGAGATTCTCGATGATCTTGTCGACCCGGCCGTCCACCGCGATGACGTGTCCGGAGTCGATCTGCACGGAGATCAGCATCTTGCCGAAGACATGCGCCAGCGGCAGCCACAGGTACTGCACGTCGTCACTGTTCAGCAGGCCCGTCTGCGGCACCGCGCGGGCCATGTACGACCAGGCGTCCTGTGCCAGCCGGACACCCTTCGGCTTTCCGGTCGTACCGGAGGTGTAGATGAGGGTGGCCAACTGATCCGAGCGCAGCCCCTGGACCGTCTCGGTGACGGCGTCGGGGTGCTTCTCCCGGTAGGCGGCGCCCCGCCGCTCCAGCTCCGCGAAGCTCAGCGCCCAGTCGCCCGCCGCGTCCTCGGCTCCGGGCTCCCCGTCGACGAGCACCACATGCGCCAGGTTCGGCAGCTCGTCCCGGTGCGCGCGGACCTTGGCGAGCTGATCGGCGTCCTCGGCGATCAGCACCTTGCTGTCGGAGTCGGCGAGGATGTAGGCCGTCTCGGAGTCGTTGGTGCTGGGGTAGACGGTGGTGGTGGCGGCGCCCGCGCACAGGATGCCCAGATCGGAGAGGATCCACTCGACCCGGGTGCTGGAGGCGATGCCGACCCGTTCCTCGGGACGCACCCCCAGGTCCATGAGCCCCGCCGCGATCGAGAACACCCGCTCGGCCGCCTCGCGCCAACTGTAGGAGCGCCACTCGTCCGGGCCCTGGTCCTCGCCCGCGGGCCGGATCACCGGATAGCGGTACGCCTCCGCGTCGGGTGTGGCCTCGACCCGCTCCAGGAAGAGCGTGGCCACGGAAGGCGGCCGGTTCTCGATCAGGGACTGTGGCTCGCTCACGACATCCTCCGGGACCCGCGTCCTGCTTGGTCGTCCTGCTTCTCGTCCTGCTGCGTGTCGGCTCGCGCTTATTGACTCACGAGTAACTACTGAGCAGTGATCAGAGTAAAGGCAGCAGCCCCCTTACGTAAGGGGTCTACCGCTACGTAAGGGGGCTGCTGCGGAGCGCACACGGATACCGCCGACAGAGCCGCCGCCGGGCCGACGGCAGCGGCACGGCGGAGGCGGACGCGGAGGCGGATGCGGAGGCGGCCGGGGTGCGGACCGGCCGCCTCCGCGGCGCGCGCCGGACTACTTCTTGGCCTTGGCCTTGGCGTCGCCGCCGGAGTCGTCGCTGGAGAGCGCCGCGATGAACGCCTCCTGCGGCACCTCCACCCGCCCGACGACCTTCATCCGCTTCTTGCCTTCCTTCTGCTTCTCCAGCAGCTTCCGCTTCCGCGAGATGTCGCCGCCGTAGCACTTGGCCAGGACGTCCTTGCGGATCGCGCGGATCGTCTCGCGGGCGATGATGCGGGCGCCGACAGCCGCCTGGATGGGCACCTCGAACTGCTGCCGCGGAATCAGCTCCCGCAGCTTGTTGGCCATCCGGGTGCCGTAGGAGTACGCCTTCTCCTTGTGCACGATCGCGGAGAACGCGTCCACCTTGTCGCCCTGGAGGAGGATGTCGACCTTGACCAGGTCGGCCGTCTGCTCGCCGGTCGGCTCGTAGTCCAGCGAGGCGTAGCCACGGGTCTTGGACTTCAGCGCGTCGAAGAAGTCGAAGACGATCTCCGCGAGCGGCAGCGTGTACCGCAGCTCCACCCGGTCCTCGGACAGGTAGTCCATACCCTGCAGGGAGCCGCGCCGCGACTGGCACAGCTCCATGATCGCGCCGATGAACTCACTGGGCGCGATGAGCGTCGCCCGCACCACCGGCTCGTGCACCGTGGTGGTCTTCCCGGTGGGGAACTCGCTGGGGTTGGTCACCACATGCTCGGTGCCGTCCTCCATCTCCACGCGGTAGATCACGTTGGGTGCCGTGGCGATCAGGTCGAGGCCGAACTCCCGCTCCAGCCGCTCCCGGATCACCTCCAGGTGCAGCAGTCCCAGGAAGCCCACCCGGAAGCCGAAGCCCAGCGCCGCGGACGTCTCCGGCTCGTAGGTCAGCGCGGCATCGTTGAGCAGCAGCTTGTCCAGGGCGTCGCGCAGCTCGGGGTAGTCGGAGCCGTCCAGCGGGTACAGGCCCGAGAACACCATCGGCTTGGGGTCCTTGTAGCCGGGCAGCGGCTTCTCGGCGCCCTTGGCCAGCAGCGTGACGGTGTCGCCCACCTTGGACTGGCGGACGTCCTTCACCCCGGTGATCAGATAGCCGACCTCGCCCACGCCCAGCCCGTCGGCGGGCGTCATCTCCGGTGAGTTCGCACCGATCTCCAGCAGCTCGTGCGTGGCCCCGGTGGACATCATCCGGATCCGCTCGCGCCTGCCGAGCATCCCGTCGACGACCTTGATGTAGGTGACCACACCGCGGTACGCGTCGTAGACCGAGTCGAAGATCATCGCGCGGGCCGGCGCCTCCGCGTTCCCGGTCGGCGGGGTGACCTGGCGCACGACCTGGTCCAGCAGCTCCTCGACGCCCTCACCGGTCTTGGCCGAGACGCGCAGCACGTCACCCGGCTCGCAGCCGATGAGGTGCGCCAGCTCGGCGGCGAACTTCTCCGGCTGCGCCGCGGGCAGGTCGATCTTGTTCAGCACGGGGATGATCGTGAGGTCGTGCTCCATCGCCAGGTAGAGGTTGGCGAGGGTCTGCGCCTCGATCCCCTGCGCGGCGTCCACCAGGAGGATGCACCCCTCGCAGGCCGCGAGCGAACGGGAGACCTCGTAGGTGAAGTCCACGTGCCCGGGGGTGTCGATCATGTTCAGGACGTGCGGGGTGGACGCGTCGTCCGTGGGGGCCCAGGGCATTCGCACGGCCTGGGACTTGATCGTGATGCCCCGCTCGCGCTCGATGTCCATACGGTCGAGGTACTGCGCACGCATCTGCCTCTTGTCCACGACGCCGGTGAGCTGGAGCATCCGGTCGGCAAGCGTGGACTTGCCGTGGTCGATGTGCGCGATGATGCAGAAGTTACGGATCAGCGCCGGGTCGGTACGGCTCGGCTCCGGCGCGTTCGTTGGGGTCGCGGGCACGCAGTGTCCTGTCGGTTCTGGCCTGTCGGTTTCGGGCTGTCGGTTCTTACGGCGAGGTCTCGAACACCTTCGGCGGCCCGGTGCGGGCCCGTCGAGACGGATGTGTCGCATCCCATGGTCCCATGCGCACGGGGCACCGGCCGGATTGGGAGGGGTGCTGCCCCGACTGGTAGCCTGACCGACTGTGCCTTATGGCACTGAAGGGTGCCTGCTCGGCACCAGCGTTTGAAACTCCGAACCGCAAAGGCTCATTCGTGGCGAACATCAAGTCCCAGATCAAGCGGATCAAGACCAACGAGAAGGCCCGGCAGCGCAACAAGGCCGTGAAGTCCGAGCTGAAGACCGCGATCCGTCGCACCCGCGAGGCCGTCTCCGCCGGTGACGCCGCCAAGGCGGCCGAGGCGCAGCAGGTCGCCGCCCGGAAGCTCGACAAGGCCGCCAGCAAGGGTGTCCTGCACAAGAACAACGCCGCCAACAAGAAGGCGGCGCTGGCCAAGCACGTGGCCACCCTCAAGGGCTGACCGCCCTCTCGGAGCACTCCGCAGCTCGTCGGTCTCCCTGACCGCTCGGACTGACCGCTCGGACGACATGTGGCGGGCCCTCTCTCATCCGCCGTACGTCCGAGCAACCGCTTGAGACAGGGCGCCGCACGCGGCCTGCGTTCGCCACGCGGGTGCGGCGCACCGGACAGACAGCGAAGGCCCCGCCCCAGCCCCTCCCCAGGGCTCGGGCGGGGCCTTTGTCGTGCCGCCCATCGCGGTGGGCCGACGGCGCAGCCCCGGGCGCCCGGGGCACCCGCCCCCAGGGCGCAGGGGAGGCGGACACCCGCGGGAGGCGACGGCGGGTGCGCGGTCAGCGGGAGCGGGCAGCGCTCGCGATGGTGACGACGGCCTTCTCCAGCGCGTACTCCGGATCCATCCCGCCGCCCTTGACGGCCGCGTCCGCCGCGGCGACGGCCCGCAGCGCGACGGCCACCCCGTCCGGCGTCCAGCCGCGGGTCTGCTGACGCACCCGGTCGATCTTCCACGGGGGCATGCCCAGCTCCCGCGCGAGATCGCCCGGCCGCGCCCCGCGTGGAGCCCCGGCCAGCTTGCCGATGGCCCGCACCCCCTGTGCCAGTGCGCTGGTGATCAGCACCGGTGCCACTCCCGTGGAGACCGCCCAGCGCAACGTCTCCAGCGCCTCGGCGGCCTTCCCCTCGACCGCCCGGTCGGCGACGGTGAAGCTGGACGCCTCGGCCCGGCCGGTGTAGTACCGGCCGACCACGGCCTCGTCGACGGTGCCCTCGACATCGGCGGTGAGCTGCCGGCAGGCAGAGGCCAGCTCGCGCAGATCACTGCCGATGGCGTCCACCAGCGCCTGGCACGCCTCGGACGTCGCCGACCGTCCCAGGGCGCGGAACTCGCCCCGGACGAAGGCGAGCCGGTCCGCGGGCTTGGTCATCTTCGGGCACTCGACCTCGCGCGCACCCGCCTTCCGCGCCGCGTCCAGCAGCCCCTTGCCCTTGGCACCGCCCGGGTGCACCAGCACCAGGGTGATCTCCTCCACCGGCGCCGTCAGATACGCCTTCACGTCCTTGGCCGTCTCCGCCGCGAGGTCCTGCGCAGCGCGCACCACGACGACCTTCCGCTCGGCGAAGAGCGAGGGGCTGGTCAGCTCGGCCAACGTGCCGGGCTGGAGCTCGCCGGGCGCCAGGTCCCGCACGTCCGTGTCGGCGTCCGCGGCGCGTGCGGCATCGATCACCACCCGCACGGCACGCTCGATGAGCAGCTCCTCCTGCCCCACCGCCACGGTCACGGGGGCGAGCGGATCGTCCGAGGTCTTCTTACGCGTACCAGCCATCGCGAACAGCATCCCACGCCGCACCGACACAACGGCCCGAAGAGCCTCCGCCGTCCACGTCTCCGATCCGGTGCACCCGCACCTCCGGGACACCGGCGGGCCGGGCACCGGCGGGCCGGGCACCCGACGCGATCGGCTCGCCGGAACGCGGATCCGAGCCGGAGCCGGACCCTCCGGCCGCAGCCCGGGGGGGCCGGCGGGCCCGGCCCCGGCTCGGGAAACCCGAGCGCCGGTGGCGGATCGAGGACAGGCCGAGGGCCGGGACGGTACCGAGGGGTCGGCCCCGGGGCCAGAGGCTCTACCGGGGCCAGGAGGCGAATCAGGCACCGGGAGGACCACCGCGGGCCGCAGGACGGGCAGGGGCGTGGTGGTCTGCGGTCGGCTGCCGGGCGGGGCCGGTCGGCTGCCGGGTGGGGTCGGGTGGGGCCCCGGGGGGCGGTTGAGAGAATGCCCCGGTGAATGACGTACGGCATGTGCTGGTGCTTCCCGACCGGGAGGCGGCCGAGGCGGTCGCCGCGACGCTGGAGGAGCGCCTCGGACTCGCCGAGGAGCCCGACCTCGTCCGCGACGCCCTCGCCGGAGAGGACGACGCCGAGGACGCCCAGTGGCTGGTGGTGCTCGAAGATCCGCCCGCCGCCTGTGACCCGGCCCTGCTGGAAGAGGTCGCGGCAGCGCACGAGGGCTGGCTGGAGCGCGACTGACCCGCCCGCCGGGGGTCGCGGCAGGACGCGCGGGGGCGTCGGCGGCGCCGGGGGTGCCCCGCCGGGTCACCACGGCGGGGGTGCCGTCCGGGCGCCGGGTCAGCGCCAGCGCCCCGTGCCGGTCCGTCCGCGCCACGAGGGCGCCCGCAGCGGCCAACGCGTCCAGCGTCTCGGGCGCGGGGTGCCCGTACGGGTTCTCCCGGCCCGCCGAGACCAGCGCCACCCGGGGCCGGAGCCGCCGCAGCAGTGCCGGGGCCTGGAAGCGCGACCCGTGGTGCGCGACTTTGAGCACGTCCACCCGCGGCAGGTCGGGCCGCGCGGCGAGCAGCGCCTGCTGCGCCTCGGGTTCGAGGTCGCCGGGGAGGAAGAGGCGGAGGCCCGCCACGCGGACGAGCAGGGTGACGCTGGCGTCGTTGGCTCCGTCGCCATCGGTTCCGCCGCCACTGGCACCGCTTCCGGCAGCACCCCCGCCCGCCGGCTCCGGCGGGGGCCACACCACCTCCCACCGCAGGTCCCCGGCACGCTGCCGCTCCCCCGCGTGCGAGATGCGTACCGGAACTCCCGCGCCGCGGGCCGTGCCGCGCACGAACGCCGCCTGGCCGGGCGGCTCCGCCAGCGCTGTCGTGCGGATCTCCCCGACGCTTCGCCCGCGCAGCACCCCGGGGAGCCCGGCCACATGGTCGGCGTGGAAGTGGGTCAGGACGACCAGCGGAACGCTGCGCACTCCGAGATCTCGCAAGCACCGATCGACGGCGCCGGGTTCGGGTCCCGCGTCCACCACGACCGCCCCGCCCGCGCCGCCCCGCTCCCCGTCCAGCGCGAGCACCAGCGCGTCCCCCTGCCCGACGTCGCAGGCCACCATTCGCCAGCCCGTGGGAGGCCACCCGGTGAACGGCCGCACCAGCGGAAGAGGGCGCAGCACGGCCATCAGTACACCCAGCGCGCAGGCGGCCCCCAGCCAGGGGCGGCACGCCGCGGACACGTGCAGCACCGCAAGTACCCCGGCCAGCAGGGCCGCCAGCGCCAGCGCGCCCGTCCAGCCACCCGGCCAGCCGATCTCCGCGCCCGGCAGGCCGGCGCCCGTGCGCGCGACACCGGCGACGGCACGCACCGGCCATCCCGCCAGCCAGGCGAACCCCTCCGCTGCGGGCATCGCGACCGGGGCCGCCGCGAGCGCGGCGAATCCCAGCACGGTGGCCGGTGCGACCGCGAACTCCGCCAGCAGGTTGCAGGGCACCGCGAGCAGGCTCACGTGCGCGGCCAGCACGACCACCACGGGTGCACAGGCTGCCTGCGCCGCGGCCGCGGCGGCCAGTGCCTCCGCTGCCCTGCCGGGCCAGCCGCGCCGCCGCAGCGCTTCCGACCAGCGGGGTGCCACCGTCAGCAGGGAGGCCGTGGCCAGCACGGAGAGCAGGAATCCGAAGTCGCGGGCCAGCCACGGGTCGTAGCACACCAGCAGCAGCACGGCCGCTGCCAGCGCGGGCAGCAGGGAGCGCCGCCGCCCGGTACCGATGGCCCACACCGTGATCAGTCCGCAGGCCGCCGCCCGCAGCACGCTCGGGTCCGGTCTGCACACCACGACGAATCCCAGCGTCAGCAGCGCGGCCACCACCGCGGTGGCCCGCAGCGGAAGGCCGATCCGGGGTGCGAGACCCCGCCGCTCCGCCCGGTGGGCGAGGCCGGGCGGACCGATGAGAAGAGCCAGCATGATCGAGAGGTTGCTTCCGCTCACCGCGAGCAGGTGCGTCATGTCGACCGCCCGGAAGGCGTCCGCCAGCTCCCGGCTCAGCCGGGAGGTGTCCCCGACCACCAGCCCGGGCAGCAGCCCCCGCGCGTCCGCCTCCAGCCCCTCGCTCGCCTCCCGGAGTCCGGCGCGCAGCGCACCCGCTGCCCGCTGGACCGCGGTGGGGCCCGCCACGATCCGCGGCGGGCCGGACCGCACCCGCAGTACCGCCGCGATGTCCTGACCGCCCCGCCCGCCCGGCGCAGGGGGCATCAGGTCGGCCTCCACCCGCAGCCGGGTGGAGGGCAGCAGCCGCAACCACGCGCTCCGCGCCGCGCTGTCCGCCTCCCGGCCACCGCCGGATTCCCGGGCGTCTTCGGCCCCGGTCCGCTTCCGGTCGGCCGGGCCGCCGTCCCGCTCGGGGCGCACCAGCAGCAGCACCGGCGTCCGCAGACGCGTCCGGCTGCCGGATGCGCCCACCACCGCGGTCGCGTCGGCGCGGACCACCACCCTTCCCGCGAGCTGCCGTGCACCGAGCGTCCTGGGCCGCGTGGGGTGCGGGTCCTCGGTGACGGCGACCTCGACCGTCGCCCGCGCGTGGTCGGCGGCGAGTCCGGGTAACGGGCCCCGGTGCAGATCGGCCGCGTGCAGGGCCGCCGTTCCGCCCGCTGCCGCGGCGCACAGCAGGGCCACCGCAGCGCTTACCGAGAGCGTCGGGCCCGCCGAACCCCTCCGGCCGGGGCCGCGTCCGGCAGCGCCCCGCGCCGTGGCGGCGCCGCGCCCGCCGGACCCGGCGCGTCCCGGCCCGGTGGGCGACGGAGTCGCGGGGCCCCGGCGCCGGAGGGCCCCGGCCAGCAGGGCCAGCCCGGCGACCGCGCAGAGGATGACGCCGAGCACCGCCTGTTCCGCCGTGGCGCCAAGAGCCAGGGCCGCGGCCACCCATGCCGCCCCGGCGGGCAGCACCAGACGCAGATCCGGTGGCTCCGCCCCGTCCCGCACCGGCCGACCGGCAGCCGAACCATCAGGCTCCGGCCCCTTGTCGGCGGCGCTGCGGGGGCCGGCCCGCGAGGCCGCGCGGGTCGGGCAGGCGTTGGATCCGGCGAGTGTTCGACGACGGTTCACGGCGTCACCTGCGGCTGGATGTCCGCGAACCGCTTCTCCCCGATGCCGTTGACCTCCTTGAGCTGGTCGACTGAACGGAACCCACCGTGCTGCGTGCGGTAGTCCACGATGTGCTGCGCCAGGACCGGCCCGACGCCCGGCAACGTCTCCAACTGCTCCCGGGTGGCCGAGTTGAGGCTGACCATGGCACCCGAGGGGCCGCCCGCGCTTCCGGACCCCGAAGTGCCGCCACTCGGGGCGGCACTCCCGGCGGTTCGGGACCGGCCCGGCTCGCCCACCACGATCTGCTCACCGTCGACCAACGGCCGGGCCTGGTTCAGTCCCTCGGTGTCCGCTCCCTTGCGGAGCCCCCCGGCGGCCTCGAGCGCGTCGGCCACGCGCGAGCCGGCGGGCAGCTGCTGGAGCCCGGGCTCGCGCACCTTCCCGGACACGTCCACCACCAGCCGCCCGCTGGGTGCCGCACCGTCGGCGACAGGAGCCGTCGAGGGCCCAGCGCTCCTCCCAGGATGCGCGGAGGCTCCGGCGGGCGCACCGGACGGGCCGGAGACGCCGGGGACGGGAACGCCCTGCGGCCGACCCGTCCAGAAGTGGTGGACCGCGAAGCCGAGTCCGACCAGCAGCACCAGACAGAGCGCGACCAGCGTCTTCGGCTCCATACCGCAGCGCACTCGCAGCCAGGCCGGCATCCGGTCCGCCACCGCGAGCCCCCAGCGTTCCCGCGCGGGGAGGGCCGCAGCGGGCTCCGAGTCCGGGGGCGGGGGCGGGGCCGGGGCCGGGTCCGAGTCCCGGGCAGGAGACGGGGCCGGGCCCGGAGACGGGCCTGAAGACGGGGCCGGGACCCGGACCGGGGTCGGGACCAGCGGATCCGCTTCCGGCCGATCCCGCCGCTCCGTGAAGGAATTCCCGCGGCGCTCGATGCCCTCACCCGGTCCGAATCCGGGCGGCTGTGGCGCGAGCGGCGACGGGCTCTGCGCACCGGCCGGGCCTTCCGGCGCTGCGCGTCGGTGCCTGCGCTCCCTGCTTCGCCGCACGGCCGAACGCGCCGCTGCGACGGCCTCGGCTCGCGGCATGACAGCGACGTCCGGTTCGGTGGTGCGCAGCTTGCTCGGGTCCTCGGTGACGCGCCGCTCACTCGCGTCCGGTGCGATGGCGGGCCCGCGGGGATCCGGGAGAGCGGCACGGTGGCGATCGGCGCGCCGCTCGCTCGGTGGCCGGTCCCGGAGGTCCGGTCCGGGCGGGTTGGCGCCGGTGGGAGGCTGCTCGGTCAGCAGCGACCGGGCACGGGCCGCCGCGTGGGGCCCCGCGGCCGGTGGGCGCACCGGCAGCCGGTGCGTGCCCCGTCGGGTCGGACGCGTGCCCGGAGCGGCCCTGGGGCCCCGAGGCGGTCGGCGCCGCGACGGGCGCCGGGGGCGACCGCCCGTGCCCGGGGGCTCGGCAGCGGCGCCCGCCGCGTACGGCTCCCGTGGCGCGTCCGGTCCACCGTCCTGTTCTCCTCGTGGTCCGGCCTCCCGACGACCGCCAGGGGGCGCCCCGTCCCGCTCTCCGCGTCGTCCGCCCTTCCCTCCACCGTCCGGGCGTTCACCGTCCCGCTCCGCGCGGCGGCTCCTGGCGCTTTCGCCTTCCCCCGGAATGTCCGGGGGCGGCATCCCCCACGACGTCTCCCACGGCTCCTGCGGTCGGGCTCGGCGGGCCCGGGTGGGGGCTGCTCCCGCTGCTCGTTCGCTCATGCCCACCGACGGTAGGCAGCCTCGACAGCTGCCGGTGATCTTGCTCAGTTCCGGTGGAAAACCCGCGGGTTGTGGATATCTCGCTCACTCATCCGAGGGAAAGCACGGCTCCCAGCAGCCCCGGACCCGTGTGGGCGCCGATGACCGCTCCGACCTCGCTCACATGCAGTTCACGCAGGCCGGGCACCCGGGCCCGGAAGCGCTCGGCGAGCTGTTCGGCGCGCTCGGCGGCGGCGAGATGGTGCACGGCGATGTCCACCCGCGCGTCCCCGGCGCGCTCCACGACGATCTCCTCCAGCCGCCCGATGGCCTTGGAGGCGGTCCGCACCTTCTCCAGCATCCCGATCCGGCCGTCCGCGACCTCCAGCAGCGGCTTGACGGCGAGCGCGGAGCCCAGCAGCGCCTGGGCTGCGCCGATCCGGCCGCCCCTGCGCAGGTAGTCCAGAGTGTCGACATAGAAAACCGCAGAGATGCCCTCGGCACGCTTCTCGGCGGCTGCCACCGCCTCGTCCAGCGAGGCACCGGCCTCGGCCGCTTCCACTGCGGCCAGCGCGCAGAACCCCAGCGCCATGGCCACGACCCCGGTGTCGACCACCCGCACCGGAACCGGCGACTGCGCGGCGGCCAGCACCGCGGCGTCGTAGGTTCCCGAGAACTCGGCGGACAGGTGCAGCGAGACGACTCCCGCCGCGCCCGCCTCGGCGGCGGCCCGGTAGGTGCGGGCGAACATCTCGGGGCTGGGCCGCGAGGTGGTGACCGGGCGCCGCTCGCGCAGCGCGGTGGCCAGTGACCGCGCGGAGATCTCCGTCCCCTCCTCCAGGGCCCGGTCGCCGAGGACGACGGTCAGCGGCACGGCTTCGATCCCATGCCTGCTCAGCGCCTCCGGCGGCAGGTAGGCGGTGGAATCCGTGACGATCGCGAGAGGGCCGTGCATGGAACGGAGGGTATCGGGCGGGCGAACGGAGCGCCTCAGGAGGCGTTCCGCGGCCGCCGCTTCTCGAAGACCCCGGTGGTGTCCCTGCGGTCGGCCGCCCGGCCGACCGGATCGGAGCCGGTCAGGTCCGAGCCGGTCAGGTCGGCGGCCGAGAGGCCGGAGCCCTGCCCGGACGGCCCGAGTTCCGGCTGAGCCGGCTGAGCCGGCTGAGCAGACTTCTCGTGCTTCTCCTGCGTCTCCGAGTGGGCGTCCGGCGCAGACGGTTCGGCACGGCGGTCGGCCGCGGCCTCCGTGGCGGGGGAGCCGTCGGCAGCGGCGGCCTCGTGCCGCTGGCCGCCGGGGCCCGGCGCCCAGTGGCGCAGCGCACCGGACTCGATGTCGATCCGGTCCCGCAGGGCGCCCAGCCCCTCGGCGTCGAACCGGCGCGCCCGGTCCTGGGCGGCGAAGCGCAGCGAGTCCGCGGACTCCTTGATGTGCCGCATGCGTTCGCGCGCCTCCGGCAGCCGGGCGGCGATGCGGGAGTGGTCCGGCTCGCGCTCCATCAGCACGCGCAGTTCCCGGTCCAGGTGGCGCGCGTGCTCGTGCAGACTGTCGAGGAGTTCGACGGCTTCGCCGAGGCCCTGGTCGTGCTGCGCCTCGGTCTCCAGCGCCGCCCGCGTGCTGTCGATCGAGGAGCGCAACTCCAGGCGGATGCGGGCTGCTTGGCCGACCGGACCGGGCTGTGCCGAGCGGGCCTTGAGCAGGGTCTCCTCCGTCGTGCGCCGCACCTGCGCCCCGGTGCGCTCCACCCCGCGCTTGACGGCTCGCACGACACGCAGCGTGATGATCGTGCCGAAGATGAAAACGGCGAGCACGAACATCAGGCCGATGACGACTCCCACGTCCACAGATCGCTCCTTAGTCGTCCGTCGCCCCTTCTCCGTTCAGCGTAAACGGGCGGGGGGGGGGGGGGGGGGGGGGGGGGGGGGGGGGGGGGGGCCGCCGGCCGGGCGGGGGGGGGGGGGGGGGGGGCGACGCCGCGGCCGCGCCGCCCCCCCCGCCGCCCCCCCCCCCGGGGCGCGC
>NZ_JBIAGB010000030.1:0-25896 GCF_042869575.1 Streptomyces sp. NPDC006925 | reverse complement strand
CCGACCCCCCCCACCCCACCCCCCCCCCTACCTCCGGGCGGGGGGGCCCCCCCCCTCGGGCGGGGGGGGGGGGGGGCGGCGCCGGCCCCCCCCCCCCCCCCCCCCCCCCCCCCCCCCCATGACGTCCCGTAGGGGTCGTGCATCCTCCCGTGACCGGCCGCCGCGCCGAGGGCCGGGCGACCGGCCCGGTCGGCCGCTACGCGGGAACGATGTTGACCAGCTTGGGCGCCCGGACGATCACCTTGCGGACCTCGGCACCGCCCAGCGCCTTCACGATCACCGGCTCGGCCAGCGCCAGCGCCTCCAGCTCGGACTCGGAGACGGAGGGCGCCACCTCCAGCCGGGCCTTGACCTTGCCCTTGATCTGCACCACGCAGGTCACGGTCTCGTCCACCAGGTACGCCGGGTCGGGCACCGGGAAGTCCTCGTGGACGGCGGACCCCTCGTGGCCCAGCCGGCGCCACATCTCCTCGGCGATGTGCGGAGCCAGCGGGGCGACCAGCAGCACCATGGTCTCGGCGACAGTGCGCGGGACCTCGGGCAGCTTCGTGACGTGGTTGTTCAGCTCGGTGAGCTTGGCGATCGCGGTGTTGAACCGCAGCGCGGCCATGTCCTGGCCGATGCCGTCGATCGCCTTGTGGAGGGCACGCAGGGTCGCCTCGTCCGGTGCGGAGTCGACCACGGCCGGCTCGCCCGTTGCCTCGTCCACCGCGTTCCGCCACAGCCGCTGCAGCAGCCGGAACTGGCCGACGACCGCGCGGGTGTCCCAGGGCCGGGAGACGTCCAGCGGGCCCATCGCCATCTCGTACAGCCGCAGGGTGTCGGCGCCGTACTCGCCGCAGATCTCGTCCGGGGTGACGGCGTTCTTCAGGGACTTGCCCATCTTGCCCAGCAGCCGGCTGACCTTCTCGCCCTGGTAGTAGTACGCGCCGTCGCGCTCCTCCACCTCCGCAGCGGGTACGGCGATGCCGCGTGCGTCCCGGTAGACGAACGCCTGGATCATTCCCTGGTTGTACAGCTTGTGGAACGGCTCGACGGAGGAGATGTGGCCCAGGTCGTGCAGCACCTTCGACCAGAAACGGGCGTAGAGCAGGTGCAGCACGGCGTGCTCGGCACCGCCCACGTACAGGTCGACACCGCCCTTGGGCTGCCCCTCCCGCGGGCCCATCCAGTAGTTCTCGATCTGCGGGTCGACCAGCTTCTGGTCGTTCTGCGGGTCCAGGTAGCGCAGTTCGTACCAGCAGGAACCGGCCCAGTTGGGCATCGTGTTGGTCTCCCGCCGGAAGCGGCGCGGCCCCTTGCCGTCACCCAGGTCCAGGGTGACGTGGGTCCACTCCTCGTCCCGGGACAGCGGGGTCTCCGGTGAGGTGTCCGCGTCGTCCGGGTCGAAGGTGCGCGGGGAGTAGTCCTCGACCTCCGGCAGCTCCAGCGGCAGCATCGACTCGGGCAGCCCGTGGGCGATGCCGTCCTCGTCGTAGACGATCGGGAAGGGCTCGCCCCAGTAGCGCTGCCTGCTGAACAGCCAGTCGCGCAGCCGGTAGTTGACCGTGCCCTCGCCCAGGCCGTGCTGCTCCAGCCACCGGCGCATCCGCTCCTTGGCCTCGCCCACGCCCAGTCCGTCCAGGCTGATGCCCTCGGCACGGGAGTTGACGAGCGCCGCCTCGTAGGAGCTGAACGCCTCCTGCCAGTCGGCCGGGTCCGTCCCGCGGCCGTCGGTGGGCTCGACGACGCAGCGCATCGGCAGCTCGAAGGCGCGGGCGAACTCGAAGTCGCGCTGGTCGTGTGCGGGGACGGCCATGATGGCGCCGGTGCCGTACCCCATCAGCACATAGTCGGCGATGAAGACCGGGACGGGCTCCCGGGTGACCGGGTGGGTGGCGTAGGCGCCGGTGAAGACACCGGTCTTGTCCTTGGCCTCCGCCTGGCGCTCGACGTCGGACTTGGCCTCCGCCTGCGCCCGATAGGCGGCCACGGCCTCGGCAGGAGTCGCGTGTCCGCCCGTCCACACCTGGTGGGTGCCCTCGGGCCAGGCTTCGGGGACGACGGCCTCGACCAGCGGGTGCTCGGGGGCCAGCACCAGGTAGGTGGCGCCGAACAGGGTGTCCTGGCGGGTGGTGAAGACGTCGACGGCCGCGTCCCCGAGGGGGAAGCCGATCCGGGCGCCCTCGCTGCGGCCGATCCAGTTGCGCTGCTGCAGCTTGATCGCCTCGGGCCAGTCCAGGTCCTCCAGGTCCTCCAGCAGACGGTCGGCGTAGGCGGTGATCCGCATGTTCCACTGCCGCAGCTCGGCCTTGAAGACGGGGAAGTTGCCGCGCTCGGAGCGGCCGTCGGCGGTGACCTCCTCGTTGGCCAGCACGGTACCCAGGCCGGGGCTCCAGTTGACGGGCGCGTCGGAGGCGTAGGCCAGCCGGTACTCCCCCAGCAGGTCGGCCCGCTCCCGCTCGCTCAGCTCCTGCCACGCCCCCCAGCCCTCGGGGGTCTCCCGGGTGCCGGAGGCGAACTGCTCGACCAGTTCCTCGATGGGCCGGGCCGTGCGCGCCTCGGCGTCGTACCAGGAGTTGAAGATCTGCAGGAAGATCCACTGGGTCCAGCGGTAGTACGAGGGGTCGATCGTCGCGAACGACCTGCGCTTGTCGTGCCCCAGGCCCAGGCGGCGCAGCTGCGCCGTCATCTGGACGATGTTGGCCTCGGTCGAGGTGCGCGGATGGGTGCCCGTCTGGACGGCGTACTGCTCGGCGGGCAGTCCGAAGGCGTCGAAGCCCAGTGTGTGCAGCACGTTGTGGCCGGTCATCCGCGCGTAGCGGGCGTAGACGTCCGTCGCGATGTAGCCGAGGGGGTGACCGACGTGCAGTCCCGCACCCGAGGGGTACGGGAACATGTCCATGATGAACTTTTTGGGCTTGGCGGCCTGCTCGGCGTCGCCGCCCAGCGGGCCGTCGCCGGGGTTGGGCGCCTCGTAGGTGCCGTGCTTCTCCCAGAAATCCTGCCAGCGTGCCTCGATGTCGGCGGCCAGGGCCGCCGTGTAGCGATGGGGGGCCGCGCTCTCGGCGGCGGTGGTCGTCTCGCTCATCGTCCTCAAAGCTCCATCGGTCGTCTCTGCCCAGCGCTCCTGAAACGAAAAAACCCCTCGCACAGGAGGGGGAGCCGCGCCGATGCCGGCCCGCGGAGGGGGACCGGCGGTGATTCAGCGCGGCTCGCTAAGCAGAAGGCGTACGGCACGCATAGCGCTCAGGGTACCGCACGCGGTGGGGCCCCGGCCGGAGACCGCCGACGGTCCGGCCGCGCGGAGCCCGGAACGCGCGCCCCGACCAGGGGCGGGGGAACAGCATCCGGAGGTGGGAGAACGCGCCTCGCACGGGAGAACGCGTCATACGGAGCGTGCCGCGGGAATCAGCAGACGAAAAGGTGGGATGCACCCGCGGAATCCGCGAGTGCATCCCACCTCTTGCTTCTGTGGAGCTAAGGAGAATCGAACTCCTGACCTCTTGCATGCCATGCAAGCGCTCTACCAACTGAGCTATAGCCCCAGATCCCTGGTCCGCCGGGGCTTCCCCTCGGCGGCTTCGCCAGCTTACACGGGGCACACCGCCTTCTGCCAAATCGCTTCCCGCGACACCGGGACGGTGGGCGACACCGCCGTACCAGGCCCCGGCCCCGGCGATCGGTACTGTCGGCCCGTGAGCACCTCGCGCCGGCCCGCCGGGAGCACAGCGCCACCGGCGCTCCGGGCCTGCCGCGGTCTCCGGAGCCGGCTGCTGCGGCGGCCGACGGCCCCGGCGCTCGCGGTGTCACTGCTCTCCTTCGCGGCTTTCTGGGCCGCGCAGCGCACCACGGACCCCTCGATGATCGACCTGATGGTCTACCGGGCCGAGGGCCGGGCCGTGCTCGACGGCCACGACCTGTACGCGATGCGCGCCACCTACGCGGACCTGCCCGCCACGTACCCGCCCTTCGCCGCGCTGCTGTTCCTCCCCCTGACGCTGCCGGACGTGCCCGTGCTGCGTGCGGCGGCGACCGTCTCCGGCCTCGTGCTGCTGGTGGCCCTGGCCCACCT
The DNA here is from genome assembly GCF_042869575.1 of Streptomyces sp. NPDC006925. Taxonomy (NCBI): domain Bacteria; kingdom Bacillati; phylum Actinomycetota; class Actinomycetes; order Kitasatosporales; family Streptomycetaceae; genus Streptomyces; species Streptomyces sp. NPDC006925. The sequence continues at coordinate 21,842 of NZ_JBIAGB010000030.1, read as the reverse complement.
GTCGCTGCGGCTGCTGCACCGCCCGCTGCACGTCCCGCGGCCGGCGGCGGCGCTGGGCGTCGCCGCGGTCGCGGTGTGGTGCGAACCGGTGTGGACCACACTGCGCTACGGGCAGATCAACCTGCTGGTGGCCACCCTGGTGCTGTGGGACCTCACCCGCCGCCCCGGGCAGCGCTGGGCGGGTACGGGCATCGGCGTCGCGGCGGGCATCAAGCTCACACCCGGGCTGTTCGCCGTCTTCCTGGCCCTGCACGGGCTGGTGCTGCACCGGCTGGCCAGGAGCCGACCGCGGCACCCGGACCGCCAGGACGGGCCGAGCAGGCCGGACCGCCGGGACGGACCGCCGTGGAACCCGTGGCTGCGGCAGGCCGCCGTCGCGGCGGCGGCCTTCCTGGGGACCGCGCTGCTGTCCGCGCTGCTCCTCCCGCACGACTTCCTGCGCTTCTGGGGCGGAGCCGTTCTGCGCTCCGACCGGGTGGGACGGGCGGAGCTCACCGACAACCAGTCGCTGAACGGGGTGGCAGCCCGTCTGCTGCACACCGGGGACCCGGGCGGACTGTGGCTGGGCCTGGCCCTCCTCGCGGCCGCGCTCGGCCTGGGAGCGGCCGTGGCCGCGGCCCTCGCGGGGCGCTGCGGCCTGCCGAACGCGGCCGCCTGGTCCACCACGGCCTGTGCCGTCACCATGCTGCTGATCAGCCCGATCTCCTGGTCGCACCACTGGGTGTGGTGTCTGCCGCTGACGCTCCTGCTGGCCGTGGAGGCGCAGCGGCGGCGCAGTCTCCGCTGGTCGGCCGGAGCGCTGCTGGCGGCGCTGGTGTTCTGGTCCTACGTGCCGTGGTGGGTCCCCCGGGACCCGAACGCGCCGCGCCCTCCCGAACTCCGCCAGAACGGCGCCGAGATACTGCTGTCGGCCTGCTATCCGCTCGCGGGGGCGGTGTTCCTTGCCGTCACGGCCGTGGTGGCGCTGCGGGTGCTGTGCGGACGGAGGCCCGGGCACCGGCCGGGCGGCGCGGCGGGGACGCCGGGGAGCGTCGGCGCCACGACCGGGGCTCAGGCCGTCGCGAAGGAGTAGAAGCGCTTCAGTGTGCAGTGCGCCTCCAGCAGGCGGCCGTAGATCGGCTCGCCGTCCAACTCCCGGTACGTCTCGATCGGGTCACCCTTTATGATCAGTGCCCGGGCGCAGTCCTCGCACCAGTACTGGTAGGCGCTGTTGACCGGTTCCATGTCACGGACGATCGGGGTGCCGCTGCCGCACCAGTCGCACTTCCTGCTGTGGGCGCCCATCGCTCAGTCAGCTCCAGATGTGGCCGCATGCCGTGCACACGTAGGAAACTCCTCCGCTGTCGCCGAGCACTTGGGCGACGTTCGCAGAACCGCAGGCCGGACGCTGCAGATTGCCCGGAACACCCGGCCGGTGCTCCGTGCGGGGCGGGGGCCGTACGGGCGCGGGTCCGGTGCCGTCCTCGCCGAGGACCGTCGCCGACATCGCACTCGCCCCTCCCCTTCCCCCTGGGCTCCCCCCTTCCAGCCGCCCCGATTCTGCCACGTTCCGGCGTCCGGGCTAAGGGCCGGTCAACCTTCCCCTGTCCATCCCCCTACCCTGCGCACCGCTCCGCTCAACGCGCCCGCCCCCGCCGCGGCGAGCGACACGGCGGCCAGGGCCGCGCAGGTGAGCGCGAGCGCGTGCGCCGAGGTCGCGGGGGTGACCGGGGCGCTCTCGGCATGCTCCAGGAAGACGGCGCCGAACAGTGCCACCCCGCTCAGCAGGCCGAGCTGCGCGGTGGTCACCAAGAGCCCGCTGGCGTCGGCCGCTTCGCTCTGCCGCACCCGCGCCAGGGCGCCGGAGAGCACCGGGTTGTAGGCCAGGGACATGCCGATTCCGCTGACGCTCAGGCAGACGTAGAGCCACGGGCCGCCGTCCCCGCCGCCGGACAGGAGCGTCCCGAGCCACCCGAACGAGACCGCCGCGGCCAGAAACCCGGTGGCCGACAGCCGGGGGTGCCACGACTGCGGCAGGCGCCGCCAGACCATCCCGACCAGTGCGAAGAGCCCGGCGGTCGGCACCATCGAGACCCCGGCGAGCAGCGCACTCTTCCCCAGACCGGTCTGCAGATGCAGCATCACGACCAGGACGAAACCGGCGTTGACCGCCATCATGCAGAAGATGCGCACCACGGCCAGCGGCACGCCGGGAGCCCGCAGCACCAGCGGGGAGACCAGCGGCCGCCCCCCGCGGCGGGACAGCAGCAGTTCGTACCGTCCGAAGACCGGGGCGAGCACGGCGCACAGCGCCAGGGACACCCATCCCCACAGCGGCCAGCCCTGCTCCCGCCCCAGCACGACGGGGACGGTGAACAGCAGCAGCACCGCACCGAGCAGGACCAGCCCCGGCAGGTCCAGTGCCCGCCGCTCCTCGGCGCCGCCCCTGGGCTCGGTGCGCACCCGCAGCAGCCAGGGTCCCGCGACGAGCAGGGCGGCACCCACCGGGACGTTGATCAGGAAGACCGGGCGCCAGCCCCAGCCGAACAGGTCGGCACTGACCAGCACCCCGCCCAACAGCTGGCCCGCTGCCGCACCGACGCCGAGCACGGCGGCGTAGGCGCCCAGCGCGCGGCTGCGGGCGGCTCCGGTGAAGGTCCGCTGGAGCAGGCTGAGGACCTGCGGCAGCATCACGGCACCGCCTGCGCCCTGCACCAGCCGGAAGGCGATGAGCCAGCCGGTGCCGGTCGCCAGACCGCAGGCGAGCGAGGCGCCGGTGAAGAGGGCGAGGCCGCACAGGAACATCCTGGCGTGGCCCAGCAGGGCGCCCAGCCGGGCTCCGGTGATCAGCAGCACCGCGTAGGCGAGGGTGTAGCCGGCGATCACCAGTTGCAGTCCGGCGCCCGAGGCGTGCAGATCCGCGCGCAGGTCGGGGGCCGCGACGTTGACGATGAAGGTGTCCAGCAGTGCCATGAACTGGCCGCTGAGCACGATCGCCAGGAGCCACCCGGGGCGCGGGCCGCGACGCACGGGGCCGCTGCCGGAAGCCGGGGCGCTGCCGGGAACGGAACGGTTGTCGGCGGCGTGGTCTTTACTGAGGCCGCGGGCAGCGGATTCCGCGTGCCGCGGTGCGGGTTCCGTCACCGGTGCGGATTCGGCCGCCCGCGCGGGTTCCGCGGCCGGTGCGGAGCCCCGCGCGGCGGCCGTCGCCGGGAGCGGCGAGGAAGACGGCGGGGAGGACGAGGTGGATGTCATGCGGGAAGCCTGGCCTGGCGGCCGCGGGGCTCACGAGAGCCCGCCGATGCTGGTACTGACAGCACCTGGCAGCCGGTGCGGGCTGCCGCGACGATGGAGGATGTGACAGTCATCGCCGAGAGACGAACGGAGCCCCGAGCGGCCGGCGGTGCCACCGGAACGGCACGCCCGACCGCCCAGCGCCGCAGATCCGAACTGGCCGCGTTCCTGCGCAGCCGCCGCGCCCGGGTCTCCCCCGCCGATGTCGGGATGCCCGCGGGACTCCGCCGCCGCACCCCGGGGCTGCGCCGCGAGGAGGTGGCCCAGCTCTCCGGGGTGGGTGTGACCTGGTACACGTGGCTGGAGCAGGGCCGTCCGATCAACGCGAGTGCGCAGGTCCTGGACGCGGTGGCCCGCACTCTGCGGCTCGACGAGGCCGAGCGCGAGCATCTGTACCACCTGGCTCAGGTGCCGCGTCCGCCGTCTCCGGAGCAGCTCGCCGAGGCCGTCGACCCGGAGGTGCACCGCATCCTGGACGCGATGGATCCGATGCCCGCTGTGGTCTACAACGGCCGCTACGACGTGCTCGCAGCCAACGCCGGGTACCGGGCGCTGTTCCCGATGGTGGATCTGGTGGGACAGCCCGAACGCAATGTGCTGTGGCAGCAGTTCGTGGCCATGCCGCCGTGTTGCTGCGCACTGCTCAACCGCGAGGCGGAGCTGTCGCTGATGGTGGCGACGCTGCGCGGCAGCTACGGGCGGCACGTGGGCGAGCCCGCCTGGGAGGAGTTCCTGGCGCGGATGTGCGAGGCCAGCGAGGAGTTCTCGAAGCTGTGGCGCAGCGGCGATGTGGCGCCGCCGGGTGCGCGGGTGAAGACGGTGCAGCACGCCTCGGTCGGCCGGCTGCGGCTCAGCTCGACGTCGCTCCAGATCAGCGGCGCGTCCGAGGCCCGGATCGTGGCCTATGTGCCGCACGACGACGAGACGGAGCGGCTCCTGGGGCTGCTGCGGACGACGGACGATCCGATGATCGGCTGCCAGGAGCACGCCGAGCCGCTGTCCCGGATCCGGGAGCGGATGCTGCGCACGGGCAGCAGCAGGTGCGATGACGCCGGGGGTGCGAAGGGGCGGTGATCCGGCGTCCGCGAGGGTCGCGCCCGGCGCGTGCACCCCGGCGCGTGCACCGGAGCCGCACGGCAAAGATCCCGCCCTCCGTGCCGGAGGGCGGGATCTGGGGCTGTGGAGCTAAGGAGAATCGAACTCCTGACCTCTTGCATGCCATGCAAGCGCTCTACCAACTGAGCTATAGCCCCGGGCTCCGGCGCCGGAGCGCCGCGAACGATGTGAAGCTTAGCGGGTGGCCGGGCCGAATGAGAAATCCGGTGGCACATCGCTGCCCTCCGGCCCTCCGGCCGCCCCTCGGCGGCCCCGGCGCGTTCCCGGCCCCGCGATGTCAGTCGTCGTCGCCGAGCACCGGCTCGGGCAGGCTGCCCGCGTTGTGCTCCAGCAGCCGCCAGCCGCGCGATGTCTCGCCCAGGACGGACCAACTGCAGTTGGACAGCCCGCCCAGCGACTCCCAGGTGTGCGGCGGCAGCCCGATGAGGTGGCCGATGGTGGTGCGGATGGTGCCGCCGTGGCTGACGACGACGAGCGTGCCGCTGTCCGGGAGCTTGTCGACTCCGCGCTCCACCACGGGCGCCGCCCGCTCGGCGACCTCGGTCTCCAGCTCACCGCCGCCCCGGCGCACCGGCTCACCCCGCTTCCAGGCGGCGTACTGCTCCGCGTAGCGGGCGACGATCTCCTCGTGCGTGAGCCCCTGCCACTCGCCCGCGTAGGTCTCGCGCAGGCCCTCGTCGTAGGTGACGCCGAGCCCGGTGAGCGCGGCCAGCTCCGCCGCGGTGGCCGTGGTGCGCCGCAGGTCCGAGGAGAGGATGGCGTCCGGGCGCAGCGCCGCGAGCAGCCGCGCCGCCCGGCGGGCCTGGTCGAGCCCGGAGTCGGTGAGCGGGATGTCCGTCGTCCCCTGGAATCGGCGTTCCAGGTTCCAGGCCGTCTGGCCGTGCCGCCACAGGACGATCCTGCGGTCCCGCACCGCCCCCGTGCCGTTCAGCGCAGCTCTCCGTCCAGTTCGTCCGCGGACCCGGCGCCGGCCCCCGTCGCCTCGGCGTGCTCGGCACCCTTGCCGCGGGTCGCCACGGCGTCCTCGGGCAGCTCCAGCTCCGGGCAGTCCTTCCACAGCCGCTCCAGAGCGTAGAAGACCCGCTCCTCGCTGTGCTGGACGTGGACGACGATGTCGACGTAGTCGAGGAGCACCCAGCGGCCGTCCCGCTCGCCCTCGCGGCGCGCGGGCTTGGCGCCCAGCTCCTTGGTCAACCGCTCCTCGATCTCGTCGACGATGCCCTTGACCTGCCGGTCGTTGGGCGCCGAGGCGAGCAGGAAGGCGTCGGTGATGGCGAGCACGTCGCTGACGTCGTAGGCGACGATGTCGTGCGCGAGCTTGTCGGCCGCCGCCTGGGCGGCGGTGCTGATCAGCTCTAGGGAACGGTCCGTGGCGGTCACAGGTGAGGCTTTCGGGTCGGGAACATCTCGTGTTCCAGGGTCTCACGGCCGCGCGACCGGATTTCGGCCCAGTCACGGCGGGCGACGACGGCGCGCGCGGCGGGCAGCTGCCGCGCGCGACGGCGTCACCCCCGGTAGTCGGCCCCCAGCACCACCGTGACGTCGGCGCTCGCGGCCCCCTCGGCCTTGCGCACCGCACTGCCGGGCAGACCCAGCGTCTTGGCGATCCCCTCGGCCTCGGCCTTCCGCGCGGACTCGGCGTAGGTCACCAGCGACGTGGCGCGGGTGGCGCCCGTACCGGCCTTGACCACGGTGTAGCCGCCGTTGACCAGCGCCGCGGAGGCCGTACTGTCCACGCCGCGCCTGCCGCTGGCGTTCTTCAGGCTCACCCGGGGCACGGCGTCCGGATCGGAGTTCTTGACGCTGCCGCCGAGCACCTTCTTCACGATCCGGTCGCCGGCCTGCCTGCCGAGCGTCCCGTCGGCGCGCACGGGGAGCGTCCGGGTGCGGTAGTCGCCCTGCTTGGCGCGGTCCGCCAGCGCGGCCAGCGCGGAGCCGAGCTGGGACTCGGACAGCGAAGGGTCGGGAATCTGGCCGAGGGACTCGACGGTCCTGGTGGCCGCCGACGCGTCGCCGGAGATCTTCTTCAGCAACGCCTGCATGACCTGACCGAACCGGGCGAGCTGCGCGGTCTGGGGTTCGCTGCGGGCGCGGTAGGTGGCGTAGGCGACCGCGGCGCGGCCGTCCAGGTCCTGGTCGCTGCCCTTCTCGACCCGCGGTTCCGCGCCCCGCTTCGCGCCGGGCACGGTTGTGTCGGTGTCCAGGGTGATGCCGCCGACCAGCTCGACGAGGTTCTCCAGGAACGGGGTGTCGAGCCGCCAGGTGCCCTTGATGTCCGAGCCGAGCAGGATGTTCAGCGCGTCACGGGTGGGTCCGGCGCCGCGGTCCTGCACGGACTTGCCGAGGGTGGTCGTGCTGCCGTTCTCCGCGGAGACGGCGAGCGCGTTGGGCAGCAGGAGGGTGGAGCCCTCGCCCGCGCCCTCGTTGTCCACGAGCAGGGCCGTCGAACTGGCGCCGCCCTGCTCCCGCAGGTGCAGCACGATCACGTCCCGCTGCTCGCCCGCCGCGGCGCCGCCCTTGCCGTCCTCGTCCCCGGTACCCGGCAGCAGGCCCGTGTACCAGGCCCAGCCGGTGCCGCCCACCAGCAGCAGGGCGAGCACGACGACGAGTGCCACGCCCCGGTTCCGGCCCCGGCGCTTGGCCTCCTCGCGGCGCTCGGTGCGGCTCTCGGTGAACTTGAGCCAGTCGATGACGTCCTCGGAGTCGTCGCTGGTCTCCTCGACGAACGAGAACTGCTCGGTGCGGTACCCGTCCTCCCCGCCGGAGGCGGACGCCTCCCCCTGAACCAGGCTGTCGCCCCCGGCGTCCGGGTGCTGCTCGTGCTGAGGCAGGCCGCCCTGGGCGGGCACCCGGTCGGCCTGCTGGGGGTGCGCTTCGGGGTACGGGGCGGCCTGCTGGGAGGGGGCTTCCGGGTACGGCGCGGCCTGCTGGGGCTGTGCGCCCGCGTACGGCGCGCCCTGCTGCGCGTAGGGAGCCTGGTGCCCCGGGTGGCCGCCCTGCTGCTGCGGATAGCCCGCGTACGGGTCGTGGCCTGCCTGCTGCTGCCCGGGAGCCTGGGCATAAGGGTCGTACGCCGGATACGGCTCCTGCTCCGCGTACGCCCCCTCGTGCGGCACTTCCTGCGTGCGGTACACGGGTCTGCCGTACTCGTCGTAGCCGAGGATCTCGGGCTGGCGGCCGTAGGGGTCGTATCCGTAGCCGTCGCTCACGCTCGCGCGTCCCCTTCCGCGTCCCGCCGGTACAGCGCGCGCTTGTTGATGTACCGCACGACCCCGTCGGGGACCAGGTACCAGACCGGATCACCGCGCTCCACCCGGGCGCGGCAGCCGGTGGAGGAGATGGCCAGCGCGGGGACCTCCACCAGGGAGACGCCGCCCTGCGGCAGCCCGGGGTCGGCCAGCGCGTGGCCGGGCCGGGTGACGCCGATGAAGTGGGCCAGCGAGAACAGCTCTTCGGTGTTGCGCCAGCTCAGAATCTGCGAGAGCGCGTCGGCGCCGGTGATGAAGAACAGATCGGTGTCCGGATTGGCCTCGGCGAGTTCGCGCAGCGTGTCGATCGTGTACGTCTTGCCGCCGCGGTCGATGTCGATCCTGCTCACCGAGAACTGCGGGTTCGACGCCGTGGCGATGACCGTCATCAGATAGCGGTCCTCGGCGGGCGACACCTGCTTGTGGCTCTTCTGCCACGGCTGCCCGGCGGGTACGAACACCACTTCGTCGAGGTGGAAGCGGGCCGCCACCTCACTCGCGGCCACCAGGTGGCCGTGGTGGACGGGGTCGAAGGTCCCGCCCATCACACCGAGTCGCCGCTTACCGGTCCCGGGCACTATGTCCTCTCCCATGCGGGGCGACTCTACGCTCAGCGGTCCCGGTTGAAACGGGTGGTGAGCCACAGCAGCAGGAGCAGCGCGAGGAGCGCGCCGCCGCCGGTCAGATAGGGGCTCAGGCTCTCGTGCTGACCGCCCTCGCCGTGCTCGCCCCCCGAGGCGAGGGACAGCAGGGCGTCGTGTGCGGTGCTGGACAGAGTCATCGTCGGCGGAAACCCATCCCGTGAGGCGCGGACAGTCGGCGCGCGGTCGTTCCGCTCCCGCACACGTGCGGGAGCGGAACTGCGCAGCCACATCGTAAGCGCGGACCCTCCGGGCGCTCACCCCGACTCATCCGGACGCAACGGGAAGGCCCCGCTCCGCGTCCCCTCTTCCAGGGCCCGCGTTTCGGACCGGGCCGGGCCGAGGAGCCGGATCCGGTGCGTGCAGGGCCCACGGGCCCAGCGGGATCCGGACGCGAGGCTCTAGTGTGGACAGCCCAGTCGACGAGGGGGAAACACCATGACAGACGGCACAGGCGGCACGGAGCGCCTGCCGGGCCGTGAGCGGCGGCGCTTCGAGGGGATCTCCTCGCGTGCGTACGAACACCCGACCGACCGCTCGGCGCTGGTGGCGCTGCGCAAGCTGAGCGGCTTCGACACCGTGGTCAAGGCACTGAGCGGGCTGCTTCCCGAGCGCAGCATGCGGCTGCTGTTCCTCTCCGACTCGGTGCGGGTCAGCGACCAGCAGTTCGCCCACCTCAACGCCATGCTGCGGGACGCCTGCTACATCCTGGATCTGGAGAAGATCCCGCCGATGTACGTGACCCAGGACCCGAAGCCCAACGCGATGTGCGTCGGCATGGACGAGCCGATCATCGTGCTCTCCACCGGGCTGGTCGAGCTCCTGGACGAGGAGGAGATGCGCGCCGTGATCGGCCACGAGGTCGGGCACGCGCTCTCCGGCCACGCGGTCTACCGGACGATACTGCTGTTCCTGTCCAACCTCGCCTTCAAGGTCGCGTGGATCCCGCTGGGGAACGTCGCGGTCATGGCGCTGGTGACGGCGCTGCGCGAGTGGTTCCGCAAGTCCGAACTGTCCGCCGACCGGGCCGGGCTGCTGGTGGGCCAGGACCTGCAGGCGTCGATGCGCGGGCTGATGAAGCTGGCGGGCGGCAACCACCTGCACGAGATGAACGTCGACGCCTTCCTGGCGCAGGCCGAGGAGTACGAGGCGGGCGGGGACCTGCGCGACTCCGTGCTGAAGATCATGAATGTGCTGCCCCGCTCGCACCCCTTCACCACGGTGCGCGCCGCCGAGCTGAAGAAGTGGGAGGCCAGCCGCGACTTCCAGCGGATCATGGACGGCCACTACCCGAAGCGCGCCGACGACAAGGACACCTCGGTGCGGGACTCCTTCCGCGAGTCGGCGAACCACTACTCCGAGACGGTGCGCAACAGCAAGGACCCGCTGATGGGCCTCGTCCGCGACCTGGCGGGCGGCGTCGGCGACGTCGGCGGCCGGCTGCGCGACACCTTCACCGGCCGCGGCGGCTCCGAGGACCAGGGGGGCGGCAGCGGGCCGGCTAACGGCTCGGCCGGTAAGGACGATCCGGGCTCGGGCGGGCGCTAGCCGCCAGCAGCCCGCACACCGAGGCGGCGGACCGGCCCCGTGCGTACGGGTCGGTCCCCGCCTTGCCCGCGTCCTCGGCCCGCTCGCCGGCCAGCAGCGGTGCGAGCGCATCGGAGGGGTCATCGCCGCAGTTCATCGGCCCCGCCCGCATGGCGACCTGGCGCACGGTGACCTGATGCTCGCGCAGATCCTGCCGCTCGAAGCGGAAGCGCACCTCCCGCCGTACGGAGAAGAGGGAGGCGTTCCGCGGGGGCTTCCCGGCCGACCCGCTGTCCGCGTTCTTCCCCTCGTCCCCGTCGGCGGGCCGCACCGCGTAGACGAAGACGTGGTCGGCGGTGACCTCCAGCCCGTCGCCGACCTCCTCGACGGCGAGGGTGCCGTCGACCCGCACCTTCGAGCTGGCCAGCGTCGCCTTGCCGCGGTCGAGGCGCACCATCCAGGCCGTGGCGCTGCGCCGTCCGTCATCCCGCGGGTGCTCCACGCTGCGGTCGAACTGACGCTGCTGGCGGGGGTTGAGCAGCAGGCGCACCGACCGCACCGCGCCACCGGTGACGACCTCCGGGTCGAGGGAGCTCTCCACGATGTAGTCCTTGGCGACGGTCAGTGCCGACAGCACCTGGCTCTGCGAGAAGTGGTCGCTGCTCCGAACGGGTGGCAGCGCCACTCCGTCGGCCCCGGTCGCGAACCGCGCCGCGGGGCTGTTCTCGAACAGGTCGCCAGGGGTGCCGCCCGGGACCCGGCCGGTCGGTGCCAGCGGCAGCACATCGCTGCGCAGCGGCTCGGCGCCGGTCCGGACCGAGGAGGGGTAGGGGTTCCGTATGCCCATGTAGATGGCGGTGCCGAAGGCCAGCACGATCAGCGCCACCAGGACCAGCCCCTGCCGGGAGAAGCCCAGGCCGGTCCGGCTCCGGCGCTCGGCGTGCGAGCGGGCGCGGACCGCGGCGTGCTCCTCGTCCTCCATGCGCTCCTGCGCGGAGAACTCCTGGAGCCGTGCAGCCTTGATGAACGACTCGTCGAACACCAGGGATCGGTACTCGTCGTCGCCGTCGGGACCGCCGTCGGGCGTCCCGTCAGGAGGATCCACTCGCCCGGCCATAGCACCAGGGTAGGACCGACAGCGCGGACGTGAACGGCGTGGCTCCGGCCAACTTGCGGGACCCCGCGAGGTCTGCTCCGGGGGTGCGCCGGGACCCCGCGGTTGCCGGACCGGCCGGGTGGACCGGGGCTTCGAGCAGGCCCGCGGCGCCGGGTGGGGCGGCCCGTCAGCCGCCGGGCGGCTCCACGGCGGGAACGGGGGAGACCGCGCCCGGGCCGTCCCGGTCCACGTCCGTGGTGGCGGGCGGCGGGGTCGGATCCTGCCGCTGGTCGGAGGTGCCCCGGTAGACGGCGGAGAAGGCGAGCGCCACCATCCCGATGCCCATCACCACGGCGAGCACCCAGGCGACCGGCCGCTGCCACTCGCGGTGGCCGCGGTAGGGGCGCGGCCCCTGCTGCGGCGCCGGGCGGCGGTGGGCCCGGTACCCGAAGTCGGAGCCGTGCTCGTGGCCCGGCTCCGGTTCCGGTGGGCAGCCCTCGGCTCGCCCGTACTCCACCCGGTAGTCGGAGCGGTCGAAGCGGCCCTCGTCGTCGGGATCCTCGTCGAAGTCGCCGTCGAAGGAGTCGTCCGCCTCCGCGAACTCCTCGTGCGGGATCTCGCCCTCGCCGCGCGGATAGCCGAAGCCCTCCTCGGCGGCGCGGAAGGGCTCGCTCTCCGCGCGGGACCGGTCGGTGGCGAGCAGCCGTTCGGCCGCGCTCGGTTCGTGCACCTCAGCGGCGCGTACGAAGTCCTCGTCGAGCACCACGGAGGCGAACTCGTCGTCCGCTGCCCCGCGGTCGCGGTACTCGGGCTCCTCGCCGTCCGGGAACGGCCCGCCCCCCACGTCGTCCGGCACGCCTTCCAGCGTAGACCTGTGCGGTCGTTTTGGGCAGGGCCGCCGGGAACCGGGCGGAAAATCGGTGCTGTTCAGCCGCGGACGTGCCCGTCCCCGGTGACGACGTACTTCGTGGAGGTCAGCTCGGGCAGGCCCATGGGCCCCCGCGCGTGCAGCTTCTGCGTGGAGATGCCGATCTCGGCGCCGAAGCCGAACTGGGCCCCGTCGGTGAACCGGGTGGAGGCGTTCACCATCACGGCGGCGGAGTCCACCAGCGCGGTGAAGCGGCGGGCGGCCGCGGTGTCGGCCGTGACGATCGCCTCGGTGTGCCCGGAGGACCAGGCGCGGATGTGCTCGACGGCGGCGTCCAGGGAGGGCACCACGGCCGCCGCGATGTCGTAGGACAGGTACTCGCTCGCCCAGTCCTCGTCGGTCGCCGGCAGCACCGTCGGCGCGGCGGCGTCGGCCGCCGCCTGCCAGGCGGTGTCGCCGTGCACGGTGACGCCCGCCTCGGCGAGCGCTTCGAGGGCGCGTGGGAGGAAGGCGTCGGCGATCCCGGCGTGCACCAGGACGGTCTCGGCGGCGTTGCAGACGCTGGGGCGCTGGGCCTTGGAGTTGACGAGGATCGCGAGCGCGGTGTCGAGGTCGGCTCGCTCGTCGACGTAGACATGGCAGTTGCCGGTGCCGGTCTCGATGACGGGCACGGTCGACTGCTCCACCACGGTCTTGATCAGCGAGGCGCCGCCGCGCGGGATCAGCACGTCCACCAGGCCCCGGGTGCGCATCAGCTCGGTGACGCTCTCCCTGCTCTCGCCCGGCACCAACTGCACCACGTCGGCGGGGAGTCCGGCCTCGGCCACCGCGTCCCGGGCGACCGCGACCAGCGCCGAGTTCGAGGCGTGCGCGGACGAGGAGCCGCGCAGCAGCACGGCGTTGCCAGACTTGAGGCAGAGCGCCGCGGCGTCCACGGTGACGTTGGGACGGGCCTCGTAGATGATCCCGACCACGCCCAGCGGCACCCGCACCTGGCGCAGCTCCAGCCCGTTGGGCAGCGTCGAGCCGCGCTGCACCTGGCCCACCGGGTCGGGCAGCGCGACGACGTCGCGCACGTCGGAGGCGATGGCCGCGATCCGCTCCGGGGTGAGCGTGAGCCGGTCGACGACGGACTCCGCCGTGCCCGCGGCGCGTGCCTCGGCGACGTCGTCGGCGTTGGCGGCCACGATCTCCGGGGTGCGGGCCGTGAGCGCGTCGGCGATCGCCAGCAGTGCGCGGTCACGGGTGGTACGGGGGGCCGGGGCGAGGTCGGCCGCCGCTGCCCGCGCACGGCGGGCCGCCTGGCGGACGGGGGTGTCCGGGGTCTCGGATGCGCTCATGGCGCGCATCGTAGCCGGGGCGGGCGCGAGGCGGCGCCGGTGTCTCAGCGGCGGCCGTACGCGCGGCGCCGCGCCGCGGGCACCCGGGTGCCCGCGCCCCGGGCACCCGAGGGTCAGAACGGATGCACGCCCACCGTGCTGACGGGCGGCGGGCCGCAGCCCTCGGCGACGCGCCGGCGGTAGGTCTCGCGCCCGATCACCTCGAGTCCCACGATCTCCCAGGGCGGCAGCCCTGCCGAGGACCGGTGCTCGCCCCACAGCCGCAGCGCCACGGCGGCGGCGTCGTGCAGGTCCTGGGCCTCCTCCCAGTAGCGGATCTCGGCGTGGTCGTCGGCGTAGCGGCTGGTGAGCAGGAACGGGTGGTCGTGCGCGAGCCGTTCGAGCGCGCGCCGTACGTCGCCCCGTGGCGCCTCGCGGCCCGCGACGCTGAGCGTGACGTGCCAGAGCCGGGAGCCGACTCGTTCCTCGGGCTGGGGGGAGGGCGCCGTTCCGACGCCGGCCAGTCGTCCCACCGGTGGCCTCCTGGAGTGGTGCTGGTGCTGCCCTGGTGTCTTCCGTGAGTGCTGCTGGTGTCGTTCCGTACGGCGGTCGATACGCTGCGTGCACGTGCGGGTGCACGTGCTACTCGCACCGCCCGAGTCAAAGTTGACCAGCCCGAGGGCGTGCGCGGGACCGTTTTGCGGAAGGTGTCCGTGGAAAGGCTGGACTTTTTCCCGGCCGCCCGAATGTGCCGCCCGAATCGGAGCCGGGCGGACAGCTCCGGTCAGCCGCGCAGCAACACGAGGTCGTCCCGGTGCACGACCTCGCGCTCATAGGCCGGTCCCAGCTCGCGGGCCAGCTCGTGGGTGGTGCGGCCCAGCAGCCGCGGCAGCTCCTTCGCGTCGAAGTTGACCAGCCCCCGCGCGACGGCCCGCCCCCGGCCGTCGCGCAGCTCGACCGGATCGCCCGCCGAGAAGTCGCCCTCCACCCCGGCGATCCCGGCGGGCAGCAGCGAGGTGCGGCGGTCCACGACGGCCCGCACGGCACCCTCGTCCAGGGTGAGCGCCCCGGTGGGCGTGGAGGCGTGCGCGAGCCACAGGAGGCGCCCGGCGGCGCGTCGCCCGGTGGGATGGAAGTAGGTGCCGGTCTCCCGCCCGGCAAGCGCGTCGGCGGCGTGCACGGCGGAGGTGAGCACCACGGGCACTCCGGCGCCCGCCGCGATGCCGGCCGCCTCGACCTTCGTCGCCATGCCGCCGGTGCCCACCCCCGCGCTGCCCGCGCTGCCGATGTCGATGCCCTCCAGATCGGCCGGGCCGCGCACCTGTGCGACCCGGCGGGTGCCGGGGGTGGTGGGGTTGCCGTCGTAGAGGCCGTCCACGTCGGAGAGCAGCACCAGCAGGTCGGCGCGGACGAGGTGGGCGACGAGCGCGGCGAGCCGGTCGTTGTCGCCGAAGCGGATCTCGTCCGTGGCCACGGTGTCGTTCTCGTTGACGATCGGGACGGCGCCCATGGCCAGGAGCTGGTCCAGGGTGCGGTAGGCGTTCCGGTAGTGGGCCCGGCGGCTGGTGTCGTCCGAGGTCAGCAGCACCTGGCCGACCCGGCGGCCGTAGCGCGCGAAGGACGCCGTGTAGCGGGCCACCAGCAGCCCCTGGCCGACGCTCGCCGCAGCCTGCTGGCGGGCCAGGTCCCGGGGGCGCTTGGCCAGCCCCAGCGGCGCCAGTCCGGCCGCGATGGCGCCCGAGGAGACCAGCACCGTCTCCCGCGGGGTCTGCCCGGGCTCGGCCTGCTGAGCGCCGATGTGCTTGGCGAGCACGTCGACGAGAGCGTCCACCCGGTCGGCGTCCAGTCCGCCGGCCGCGGTGGTCAGCGAGGAGGAGCCGACCTTGACGACCACGCGGCGCGCCTCTCGCACCGCCTTGCGGGCTGCCTGCCCGCTCTCCGCGGCCTGCCCGGCCGGTCCCGGGGGCACCGCCGTGCCCGGTGCGCCCTCGGCGGCGCCCGCCGCGTGCCCTGTTCCGCTGTCTCGTGCCACGCCCGTACGTACCCCTCGCGCCTGTGCCGCCGCGGCGGGACGCGCGGCTCGACCGGGCGACGGGTGCGCCCGGTGGAGCCGTGACCCGCCGTGCTCTCGGGTCGCAATCTACGTCAGCGCCGGTCCGGGCCGCTCATCCGTTTCACGCAACGGACGCGTGAGGATGGTTACGTTTGACCAGGTAAGCGCCCATCCTGCGGCGTCGAAGATTGTCACTTGACCCACGGGCGTCATACCGTCAGGGGTCGACCTCGGCCACCGCCACCGGCCACCCCCTTCGCAGACCCTCTATCTCCATGCCAGGAGCCCAGCCCGTGCCCTCTGCCGGACTCGCCACACGACGCGCCGTGCAGCTCGCGGCCCTGCTCGCGCTCGCGGTGTTCTACACCGTGCAGCTCGCCGGAGCGCTGCTGCCGAACGTGCCCGTCTTCGTCGCCGCCTCGCTGGCGGGACTCGCCCTCGACCTGTACCTGACACACCGGCAGCCGGGGCTGCTGGCGCTGCTGGGGAAGGTCCGCTTCGATGTCACCACGCGGCAGCTCCTCCGCGACATGCTGGTGATCATCGGCCTGGTCCGGATCCCGGAGGTACCGCCGGACATAGAGCGTCCGCTCACCCTGCTGCTGCTGGCCTCCTACGCCGCGCACTTCCTGTGCCAGGCGGTGGCCCAGCTCGTGCGCCGCACCCGCACCCTGCCGGTCGTCACGCGCAACATCGACACCTCGTCGCTCCACCTCACCCACGCGCCGTCCCGGCTGCTGGCCCGCCAGCCCAGCCGCAGGCTGCTGCGCTTCTCCATCCCCGGCACCCTGGGCCTGACGCTCAGCGCGAGCCTGGCGGTCGAGGAGTGGGGGCTCGTCGGCGTGAGCTGCACCCTGCTGCTCTCCCTGGGCAGCGCCTTCTACCTGGCCACCTGGCTGCTGCCGAAGAAGCGCTCCAAGGGCGAGCAGGAGGTGATGGCCTGGCTGGACGCGTGGCTGGCACGGTACAAGCCGACCACGGGGATGTACTTCTCGGGCGGGACGACGTCGGCGTACCAGGCGAACATGTGGCTCTCCACGCTGGCGGAGCTGGAGGGCCGGCCGCTGATCGTGCTGCGGGAGCGGTTCATGGTGCAGAAGATCGACGCCACCGACGTCCCGATCGTCTGCATCCCCAAGGTCTCCCATCTGATGCACCTGGAGCACTCCACCCTCAAGGTGCTGCTGCACCCGGCCAACTCCGGCAAGACCTCCCAGGTCCTGCGGATCCCCACCCTCAAGCACGCCTTCATCAACCACGGCGAGTCCGACAAACTCTCCTCCTGCAACCCCTACGCCAAGGCCTACGACCAGGTGTGGGTCGCCGGCGAAGCCGCCCGCGAGCGCTACCGGCTCGCCGAGGTCGGCGTGGACGACAAGGACGTCGTCGAGGTCGGCCGCCCCCAGCTCACCCCCATCCGGCACGCCGACGAGCGCGCCGCCGCCCGGGACGGGTACACCACGGTGCTGTACGCCCCCACCTGGGAGGGCTGGGACGGCAACCCGGGCAACACCTCGGTGCGGCTGGCCGGCGAGAACATCGTCAAGGCGCTGCTGGCCGACCCGAAGGTGCGGCTGCTGTACAAACCGCACCCGATGACCGGCTCGGTCGACCCGCGGGCCGGCGCAGCCGACCAGCGCATCCGCGCCCTGATCACGCAGGCGAACGCGGCACGCAACGGCCCGCGACGCGGCGCGGAGGCCGCGGCCGAGCTGGAGCGGCGCACCGCGGAACTGGACCGGCTCTCCACCACGGCGTTCCGCGCGAGCGCGGACGAGATGGAGCGGATGAAGATCCAGGGCACGCCCGAGGACGGCAACGCCGAGCGGGTGCGCGCGGCGACCGAGGCGTGGGAGGGGGCCTACTGGGCGTCCTTCCCCGACTGGGAGCACCAGATCATCGACGGCCCGCGGCCGGGGATCTTCACCTGCTTCAACCAGGCCGACCTGCTGGTCTCGGACGTCTCCTCGGTGGTCTCGGACTACCTCACCAGCGAGAAGCCGTACGCGGTCGCCAACACCAGCGGGATGACCGAGGACGAGTTCCGGGGCACCTTCCCCACCGTGGGGGCCGGCACGGTGCTCACCCCCGACGCGCAGCAGCTCCCGGCGCTGCTGGAGTCGGTGCGCGCCCCGGAGAAGGACACCATGGTGCGGGCCCGCCGGGAGCTGAAGACCCACCTGCTGGGCCCCTCGGACCCGCCCTCGCTGGTCCGCTTCAACGCCGCCGCGCTGGAGCTGGCGGCCGAGGCGGAGGCCCGCAACGTACGCGTCGCACGGCGCACGACCGAGATCCCCGGCCAGCGCGAGCTGCAGGAGGCCGCGGAGGAGGCCGAGCTGGAGGCGCCGGGCACCGCGGACCCGGAGGACGCGGTCTCGACCTGAGTCGCCGGCTGCCGGTGGCGTGCCGGGCCGACTCGCGGGGCTGATCCCGCATCCGGCATCGGGCCTCCGGCACTGCCACTCCTACGGGTGGCGCAGGGACAGGACACCGGCGCACAGGAGCGCGGAACGGTGCGGGGCCCCGAGAGGAGTTCACCTCTCGGGGCCCTTCCGTCTGTCGATGCCCCTCTCGTCACATCAGCACCAGAAGGTGGCTCAATGCCCTGAAAGCGGCGACCGCACGTCCCTACGCTCGCTGGCGGCCCGGCCCACACCCCGCACCATCCGCCGGGCCCCGCACCACCAGCCAGGAGGGGACGCACGTGACACACCCGAGAACCGCCGCAGCACCACTCGCCCTGCTCCTCTGCGCAGGGCTACACCTCACCGCTCCCACCCCCGCGGCGGCCGCCCCGACGGGCACCGGACCGGTCTTCAACCAGCCCAACGGAACAGCCGCCCAGCAGCGCGCCATCCGCAGCGATCTGCTGGCCCGGATCAAGGCCGCGGCCCCCCGCTCCACGATCAAGGTCGCGCTGTACCACTTCTGGGACGCCGAGGTGGCACGCGCGCTGGCCGCGGCCCACACCGCGGCCGGGCGGCGCGTGCGGGTCCGGGTGCTGCTGGACGAGTCCAGCGTGAGCGCGATGCCCTCCAGCACCTCCTACGGCATCCTCCGCAAGGCGCTGGGCACCGACCGGTCGAAGCGTTCCTTCGTCGCGCTCTGCCCCGAGGGGAAGTCCTGCCTGGGCACGCCCGGCGCGGGCCCGTCGATCGCGCACAACAAGTTCTGGCTCTTCTCGCACACCGGCGGCTTACGGAACGTCGTCGTGCAGACCTCCTCGAACCTGTCCACCGGCAGCTACACCAAGTTCTGGAACGACGCGCTGGTCGTGTCGCAGGCCCGCCTCCACGCGGCCTACAGCCGGTACTTCGACAAAGCCGCGGCGGCGGACTGGCGCGGCTGGCGCTACACCCGCACCGCCGCCACCCCGTACACCGGCTATTTCTTCCCCCGGCCGGACGGCGGGGACACCGTGCGTGCCCTCCTGGACAACGTCACCTGCCGCTGGAGCGACGCCCGCGGCAGCCATCGCACCAGCGTCCGGCTGGCCATGTTCAAACTCACCCGGCAGGGCGTCGCCGACAAGCTCGCCGAGCTGCAACGGCAGGGCTGCGCCGTGGACATCGTCTACGCCGAGAGCGACAGCGAGGACAGCACCGGCTCCCCCGGCACCTGGGAGGCGCTGCACGCGCCCGGCGGTCCGGCCGTGCGCTGCCTGCACTACGACGACGACGGCGATCCCGCGACCTCGCGGGAGGTCGTCCACTCCAAGACCCTGCTGATCTCCGGCCGCTACGCGGGCGCGACCGGCGCCCTGGTGTGGACCGGCAGCCACAACTACTCGGGCCCGGCCCTGACCAAGAACGACGAGACGCTGCTGAAGGTCGACGATCCCGCGGTGCACGACGCCTACCTGCGCCGGTTCCTGCGGCTGCGGACCGCGGCCCGCCCCGGGCTCGCGGACGACACCCCCCGTTGCAAGGGCGTGAGCCCGCAGCCGGAGGACTGACGGCACGCCCGCGGGACCGCGAGGGGCGGAAGGGCCCGGCCTCCGGGAGCCGGACGGCCGGGAACCCGGCCGTCCCCGCGGTGTGCCGGTGCCCCGGCCGGGGTGCCGCGGGCCGGTGACGGCCGCGGCCGGTCCCTCACTCGAAGGGGTCGAAGTCCTCGTAGGCACCCAGGGATTCGTCCCGCTCCGCCTCGCGGTCCCGGCGGCGCTGCGCGGCCGGACGGGGCGCGTCCATGCGCTGGTCCTCGCCCCGGCGGCCGAGCATCTCGGCGCCGGTGACCATGGTGGGCTCCCAGTCGAAGACCACGGCGTTCTCCTCGTCGCCGATCGCGACACCGTCGCCCTCGCGGGCCCCCGCCTTCCACAGCTCGTCCTCGACACCGAGGCGGGCGAGCCGGTCGGCGAGGTAGCCGACCGCCTCGTCGTTGTTGAAATCGGTCTGCCGCACCCAGCGTTCGGGCTTCGCACCGCGCACCCGGAAGAAGCCGTCCTCGATCCGGGTCACCGTGAAGCCCGCGTCGTCGACGGCCTTGGGGCGGATGACGACCCGGGTGGACTCCTGCGCCGGACGTGCCGCACGGGCCTCGTCCACCAGACCGGCCAGCGCGTACGACAGCTCCTTGAGCCCCTGCCGCGAGACGGCGGAGACCTCCAGGACGGGGAAGCCGCGCTCCTCCAGATCGGGCCGGATGATGTCGGCCAGGTCCTTGCCCTCGGGGATGTCGGTCTTGTTGAGGACGACGACCCGCGGCCGGTCCTCCAGACCGCCGTAGCGGGCCAGCTCCGCCTCGATCACGTCCAGGTCGGAGACGGGATCGCGGTCGGTCTCCAGCGTGGCGCAGTCCAGCACATGGACCAGCACGGAGCAGCGCTCGACGTGCCGCAGGAACTCCAGGCCGAGGCCCTTGCCCTCGCTGGCGCCCGGGATCAGCCCCGGCACGTCCGCGATGGTGAAGACCGATCCCCCGGCGGTGACCACACCGAGGTTGGGCACCAGCGTCGTGAAGGGGTAGTCGGCGATCTTCGGCTTGGCCGCGGAGAGCACCGAGATCAGGGAGGACTTGCCCGCGCTGGGATAGCCGACCAGCGCGACGTCCGCGACCGTCTTCAGCTCCAGGACGACATCCCGGGTCTCGCCGGGCTCGCCCAGCAGCGCGAAACCGGGCGCCTTGCGCCGGGCGGAGGCCAGCGCCGCGTTGCCGAGTCCGCCGCGGCCCGCCCGGCCCGCGACGAAGGTGGTGCCGGCGCCGACCATGTCGGCCAGCACCTCGCCGTGCCGGTCGAGGACGACGGTGCCGTCCGGTACCGGCAGCACCAGGTCCTTGCCGTCCTGTCCCGAGCGGTGCCCGCCCTCGCCGGGCCGGCCGTTGGTGGCCTTGCGGTGCGGGCTGTGGTGGTAGTCCAGCAGCGTGGTCACATCCGGATCGACGACGAAGACGACGTCACCGCCGCGGCCGCCGTTGCCGCCGTCGGGGCCGCCCAGCGGCTTGAACTTCTCCCGGTGCACGGAGGCGCAGCCGTGCCCACCGCTGCCCGCGGCGACATGCAGCTCGACGCGGTCCACGAAGGTGGTCATAGGGGGTGCCTCCAAGGCGTGCTCTGGGGGTGGTGGTGCCGCGGCTCCGTGCGAGCCCCGTCGCGCGGGAACGCTGTCCGCGTCCCGACGCCGTCCCGGTCCGAGGGTCTTCCGCCGACCGCCCCGGTCCGAACGCGCCGAGGGCGGACCCGCTTCCCGTGCGCAGACCGCGCGCACGGGAGATGGAGTCCGCCCTCGGTGTGGAGAGTGTGCCGTCCGGCTGCTTACTGAGCGGCCGGGACGACGTTCACGACCTTGCGGCCGCGGTGGGTGCCGAACTGCACCGCACCCGCGTCCAGCGCGAACAGGGTGTCGTCGCCGCCGCGGCCGACGCCCGAGCCCGGGTGGAAGTGGGTGCCGCGCTGGCGGACCAGGATCTCACCCGCGTTGACGACCTGACCGCCGAAGCGCTTCACGCCGAGGTACTGCGGGTTGGAGTCGCGACCGTTCCGAGTGGACGATGCGCCCTTCTTGTGTGCCATCTCTCCTCAGTCCTTACTTCTTGGCCGGGGCGGGGATGTCGGTGACCTTCAGCGCGGTGTGGAGCTGGCGGTGACCGATGCGCTTCTTGTACCCGGTCTTGTTCTTGTACTTCTGGATCCGGATCTTGTCGCCCTTGTGGTGGTCCACCACCTCGGCCTGGACCTTCACGCCCGCCAGGACCCAGGGGTCGCTGGTGACCGCGTCACCGTCGACGACGAGCAGGGTCGAGAGCTCGACGCTGTCGCCGACCTTGCTCTCGGAAATACGGTCAACCTCGATGACGTCGCCCACAGAGACCTTCTGCTGGCGCCCGCCGGTGCGCACGATCGCGTACACGCGGAACTCTCTCTCGCTCGTGTCGGAACTCCTGACGCCAGCCGCCCGTCCGCGCGAGCGCGGAACTGATCCGGAAGGATTGAGCGGCCTCTCCCGGGAACCGAACGGAACCGGGAGGGATGTGCTCAGGAGCAGCGCGCCCTGGTCAGGACACGCCGATGGTCAAGGGTACCCCATACGGACCTGGAGGTCCGACGGCGTCCCCTGGCCGGGGGGGGGGGGGGGGGGGGGGGGGGGGGGGGGCCCCCCCCCCCCCCCCCCCCCAAGCCCCCGGGGCAGGGGAGGACGGCGCCAAGGGCGTAGCCCCAGGCACCGGCTCTGACACTCGTCTTGGTCGGGGCCCTACCCCCG
>NZ_JBIAGB010000029.1:78625-89673 GCF_042869575.1 Streptomyces sp. NPDC006925 | reverse complement strand
GAGAGCCGGGCCTCCGACCTGCCCACCATCAGCACCGAACGCAAGAACGGTCTGCCGACTCCGTCGGCAGACCGTCACGAAAGTTCGAGGTTAACGGCATCCAAACCTCTACGATCCCCTTCGTCTCCAGGGTCCTCTTATCGCTTCCTCTCGTGGCGGCCGGTGGCTGAGGCGTACCGCTAGGAGACCGTCCATGTGACGTCTGACGCACTTGAAAGAGTTGGCGGACTGGCCAGCCCATCTCAGATTCGTGGCCGATTGGCCACATGGTGGCCATCGCTCGTGAGATTGGCCACCGAACCTGAGATCCCACACCGGGTTCGCCTGGACATCGGCCCACTTCACCCGCCGCGAGGCAGGCGCCAGCAAGTTCCTCGCCCAGACCAGATACTCCGCGACCGATAGCGGTCCAGCACGATATGGGTCACCACGATCACAACCAGCCGCGAGGGGAGACTGCGTGATCAGCAAGAACGGCAGTCCATACGTGGCCCCGTGAACCACGGCAGGTCACCAGCGCTTGACCTTCTCCGTTGCCATCCAGTCCGACTGAATGAGGTAGTCGCCGGCCAGATACGCCGGCAGGCTCTCGAAGAACAACATCAGACCGCCACCACCCCGGCGGTCCACGACACCTGTCGCGCACCCGACACCCACCGGTGCATGCCACTGACCTGGGCAACCGTGACGCCCGCCGGGCTCACCCGTCCCTCACCCCCGAGAGAAAGGCAGAGGCGGAGTTGGGACGTGCGGCTGTTCGTCACGCCGACCGCCGCCCGGTGGCTGGAGGCGGACTGCCCGAGCTGGAGGAGCTGACCGGCCGGCCGGTCAGCCACCGGTACGACGCACCCTGGCGGTCAGAGCCGCTGCCATGGGCCGACGTCGTGCTCGTGGCGCCGCTGTCCGCAGCGGACGCCTGCGCCTGGGCGGCCGGGGCCACGCCCGACCCGGCGCCGGCGGTACCGGCCGAGGCGTCCTACCGGAGCAGGCCGGTGCCGGCCATGCCGTACTGGCACTCCGAGACGGACCGGCAGCGCTCGGTCCGGTCCGCGCCGGATCACCTGCGGTGGCAGGACGGAGTGCAGCTACCGCCCGCCGACCAGCCCGCGGCATCGCCCCCTTGCGAAGGGTCCGGTCATACGCGAGGAGGGCCGCTCGTAGCGCGCGGCGCACCGAGTTCCCGTGACTGCCGGGGGACGCCTACGCCTCCGCGGTGCCGGGGATGGCCTGCTCCGTCCAGATGATCTTGCCGGTCGCCGTGTGGCGGGTGCCCCAGCGTTGGGCGAGCTGGGCCACCAGCAGCAGGCCCCGGCCGCCCTCGTCGGTGGTGCGGGCGTGGCGCAGCCGCGGGGAGGTGCTGCTGGCGTCGGAGACCTCGCAGATCAGGCCGCGGTCCAGGATCAGGCGGAGGCAGACCGGGCCGGTGGCGTGGCGGATGGCGTTGGTGACCAGCTCGCTGACGATGAGTTCGGTGGTGAAGGTCAGTTCGTCCAGGCCCCACTGCGTCAGCTGTTCCCCGGCCGCGGCGCGGGCGCGCCCGACGGCGGCCGGGTCGCTGGGCAGGTCCCAGGAGACGACGCGGTCCGCGGGCAGTACCCGGGTCCGGGCCAGCAGCAGGGCCGCGTCGTCGACGGGCGGGCCGGTCAGCAGAGCGTCCAGGGCGTTGTGGCCGATGGTCTCCAGGGTGGACCCGGGCTCGCCGAGGGCTTCGCTCAGTCGGGCGAGCCCGACGTCGATGTCCCGGTCGTAGGTCTCGATGAGGCCGTCGGTGTAGAGGGCGAGAAGGCTGCCCTCGGGCAGCTCCCGTTCGGCGGACTCGAAGGGGAGGTACCCGAGGCCGAGCGGCGGTCCGACGGGCAGTTCCACGATGTCGACGCCGCCGTCCGGGCCGACGATCACGGGTGGGAGGTGACCGGCCCGGGCGAGTGTGCAGTGCCTGCTGACCGGGTCGTACACGGCGAACAAGCAGGTGGCGCCGAGGAACGCGGTGCCCGCGGTCTCGTCCTCGGCTGTCGTCGGCTCCTCGCTGCTGTGCGCTCCCATGAGGCCGATGACCAGGTCGTCCAGGTGGGCGAGGAGTTCGTCCGGGGGGAGGTCCAGGTTGGCTAGGGTGCGCACCGCGGTCCGCAGCCGGCCCATCGTCGCCGCCGCGTTGATGCCGTGCCCGACCACGTCGCCGATGACCAGGGCGACCCGGGCTCCGGAGAGCGGGATGACGTCGAACCAGTCACCGCCCACGCCGCTGGGGACGTCCGCCGGGAGGTACCAGGACGCCACCGTCAGCGCGTTCCCCGCCGTCAGCTCCTGCGGCAGCAGGGAGCGCTGCATGGAACGCGCCGCGGTGCGCTCGCGGGTGAAACGGCGCGCGTTGTCCACGCAGACCGCGGCGTGGGAGACGATCTCCTCGGCCAGGCGCACGTCGTCCGGCTCGAAGGGATCCCGGTGGGCGGGCCGGGCGAATGTCGCCACGCCCAGGGTGACGCCGCGCGCCCGCACCGGGATCACCACCACCGAGCGGAAGCCGAACGCCCGGATGGACGCGCCGAGGGACTCGTCCTCGGTCACCCAGGCGCTGGTGGCGGGGTCCAGCGTCCGGTCCACCAGGGTTCTGCTCTCCAGCAGGCTGCGGGTCACGGGCGAGGACGGGGCGCGCTGGACCACTTCGCCCACGGCGCGGGTCGCCTCCGGGCAGCCCTCGCGCACCGACTGCTGTCCCGCGCGGCGCAGCACGGGTGTCATGCCGACCGGTCCGGGTGCCGGTTCCTCGCCCTTCATCACCGAGTCCAGCACGTCGACGGCGACGAAGTCGGCGAGGGACGGCACGGCCTCGTCGGCCAGTTCCTGGGCTGTGCGGGTCACATCCAGCGTGCTGCCGATGCGGGCTGAGGCGTCGTTCAGCAGGGCCAGCCGCTCCTGGGCCTGCCGGCGCTCGGTGACGTCGATGACCATGTACCAGATCCCCACGTGTCGGCCCTGGCGGTCCGTCATCACGAAGATCGAGGCGGAGAACGCGCGTTTGCGGAACGGGTCCGGGTAGTGCGGGCCGCGGAACTCGTGGTCCATGACCGGCTCCCCGGTCTCCAGGACCGAGCGCATCGTCGCCTCGAACGCCTCCGCCTGCGGCCCGGGCAGCACTTCGCCGATCTGCCGGCCCAGCCGCTGCTCCATCGGGACCAGGCGGTCCAGTGCCTTGTTCGCCCAGACGTAGCGCAGGTCCGAGTCCAGAACCGCGATGCCGACCGGCGCGTGGTTCAGGAACGGGCTGAGCATCAACTGGCTCATCCCGCCGCCGGGCATCCGCCAGAAGGCGCGCCTGGGCGGCCGGCCGACGAACCTGCCGAACAGCAGCGCGGCACAGGTGGCGACGAGCACGCCCGGGACCATCTCGTAGAGGCCCGACTCCAGCGGCCCGAGCAGGGGATTGATCCGCTTCCAGAAGAGCACCGTGGCGGCACCCGACACGATCCCGGCCATGGCCCCCGCCCAGGTCATCCGCGGCCAGTACAGCGAGAGCAGGACGACCGGGCCGAAGGCGGCCCCGAAACCCGCCCAGGCGTAGGCGACGATGCTCAGCAGTCCGTCGCCGCGGAGCGCGATCGTGAAGGCGGCCAGGATCACCACGCCGACCGCGACGCGACCGGCCCGCACCAGCACCGTGTCCGGGGCACGCCGGTTGAGGAACGCGCGGTAGAAGTCCTCTGTCAGGGCCACGGACGACACGAGGAGCTGGCTGTCCGCGGTCGACATCACGGCGGCCAGCACGGCGACCAGCATCACCCCGGCGACCCAGGGGTCGAGCAGCGTGCGGCTGAGCACGATGAACACCGTGTCCGGGGAGGAGAGCGGTGTGTCGAGTTCGGCGATTCCCACCAGGCCGACGAGGGTGGCGCCGCCGAGCACGAGGACGACCCAGCCGGTGCCGATGCGGCGGGCCGCCGGCACCGCGCGGATGCTGCGGATCCCCATGAAGCGGGCCAGGATGTGCGGCTGGCCGAAGTATCCGAGGCCCCAGGCGAGCAGCGAGACGATCGCGACGGCGCCGAGCCCTCCGCCCGCCGACCACTGGCCGTCCGCGTAGTGGACGTCGGACCCCATGTCGAGCAGGCCCACCTTCTTGTCGCCGAGGGTGGAGCCCAGCGCGCCGAACCCGCCGACCGCCGCGACACCGACCGCCGGGAGCACAAGCAGGGCGCAGAGCATCAGCAGGCCCTGCATCACATGTGTCAGGCTCACGGCGAGGAAACCGCCGAGGCACGAATAGATGGCGATCACCAGAGCGGTCAGAGTCACCCCGAGCCCGAAGCGGATGTCGAAGACGTATTTGGACAGCAGCCCTCCGGCCACCAGACCGCTGGCGACGTAGACGGTGAAGAACACAAGGGTGACCGCGGCTGAGACCATCCGGAGCGTCCGGGTGCGGTCCTCGAACCGCTCCTCCAGGTACGCGGAGAGGCTGACCGCGTTCTCGGCGCGCTCGGTGTAGGTGCGCAGCCGCGGCGCGACGAACAGCCAGTTGAGATAGGTGCCGACCGCCAGACCGGCCGCGATCCAGGCGGCACCCAGACCGCCCGCATAGACCGCGCCGGGCAGGGCGAGGAACAGCCAGCCGGACATGTCGCTGGCCCCGGCGGACAGTGCGGCGACGTACGCGCTCAGTCTGCGGCCGCCGAGGGCGAAGTCGGCGAAGGTGCGGGTGCGGGTGTATGCACGGACACCGATGGCGAGCACGGCGACCACGTAGACGAGGAACACGGTCACGATCGGCACACTCAGGTGGAACACGTTGCCTCGCCTGCGAGGTTCATGAGCTCGGAGGCGGCCGTCGGCACGCCCGGCAGGTCACGCACTGGCGTCTCAATGTACCGAACGGGGGGCCTTCGCCAGAGCTCGCGCGGCGCCTGCGTGTCGGCCCGGGGGCGGAGGTCGACCCGGGGCGTAGGCAGGAGGCGGGGGTCGGGTGTCGGGGCGGCCGGCGGCCTGTGGGGCGAGCGGTCCGCATGGCGAGCGGGACCGGCTCCGGAGCGGCGCACGGCCCCGCCCGGCGCGGCAACGCTCCGCCCGGCGGCCGCGGATCCGCCCGGACGGCCGCGGCCCGGTTACGGAGTGCGCTCCCGGTCCGAGGCCGGCTCGGGGGACCCGTCGGTGGCTGCCAGGGTGTCCCAGGCGGCCATGGCGGCTTCCACGGCGCCGAGCAGGTCCTGGCGGGGAACACCGTCCCTGGCCTGGACCGAGAGGCCGAACAGGACGGTCGTGTAGAAGGCGGCCAGTGCACGGGTGTCGGCCCCGGCCGGGAGGTCGCCCTCGGCGGCCCCGCGGTCCATCCGCTCCCGGATCCGGCCCTCCGTCGCGCGGCGGTCCTCGGCCAGCAGCGCGCGAACACTGTCGTTCTCGGGGGTGCAGTTGGTGGCGGCGAGGACGATCATGCACCCGGGGGGCTTGCCGGAGGTGGTGTACGCGCAGGCGTTGCCGCGCAGCGCCCTCCGGACTCCCTCGCGGGCCGTGGGTGCCTCGGACAGCGCCCGGCGGGTGAGGGCGCCCTCGGTGCGGCCGTAGAGCGCGACCGTCTCACGGAAGAGGCCCTCCTTGGAGCCGAAGGCGGCGTAGAGGCTCGGCGGCCGGATGCCCATGGCCGCGGTGAGGTCGGCCATCGTGGTCGCTTCGTACCCGCGCTCCCAGAAGAGGTGCATCGCCCGTTCGAGAGCGGCGTCCCGGTCGAAGGCGCGCGGCCGTCCGCGTGTGGCCATCCCGGCCCCCTCCCTGCTGTTGCCCTGCCGTGGCCCTGCCGTGGTCCTGCCGTTGTTGTCCTGCCGCGCCCTGCCGTCGTGTGCCGTCGTGTGCCGTCGACCGCCGGTCGCGGTGGTACAGGCGGCCTTGTTTAGCGCTCGATACCGAATGGTCTTGACGACCGAGGATACTCGTCGCTTAATTATGTAGCGCTCGCTAAATAGAAGGCGGGCGCGCGACTCCACCCTCCGCACCGGAACGAGGACAGCCATGACGTCTGCATCGACACTCCCTCTCAGCGGCAGAGCAGCACTGGTCACCGGCGGGAGCAGGGGCATAGGCGCGGCCGTCGCCCGGCGCCTCGCGGCGGACGGCGCCGACGTCGCGCTGACCTACGTCGACGCGAAGGAACGTGCGGCCGAGGTCGTCGCGGGCCTCCGCGCCTCCGGAAGCCGGGCCCTGGCCGTCCGGGCCGACAGCGCGTCGGCGACCGACCCGGTGGCAGCCGTGCAGCGCACGGTGCAGGAGTTCGGCCGCCTGGACATCCTCGTCAACAACGCGGGCATCTTCCCGAACGGCCCGCTGGAGGACCTCACCTTGGAGGAGATCGACCGCACGCTGGCGGTCCATGTGCGCGCGGCACTGCTCGCCGCCCAGGCCGCCGCCGCGCACATGACGTCCGGAGGGCGCGTCGTGACGATCGGCAGCAACCTGGCCGAGCGCGTGACGCGGCCCGGCATCACGCTCTACGCCGCCTCCAAGTCCGCACTCGGCGGCCTGACCCGGGGGCTGGCCCGTGATCTGGGAGCCCGCGACATCACCGCCAACCTGGTCCAGCCCGGCTCCACCGACACCGAGATGAACCCGGCGGACGGTTCCCAGGCCGACGACCAGCGCGCCCTGACCGCACTCGGCCGCTACGGCACCCCCGAAGGCATCGCCGCCATGGTGGCCCACCTGGCCGGTCCGGAAGCGGCGGGCATCACCGGCTCGGTGTTCACGGTGGACGCGGGCGCCAACGCCTGACCCGCCGCGGGCAGTCGGGCCTCGGTCGCCGAGCGGCGCGGGTGAGCCGGTCAGCGGTCAGCAGTCAGCAGTGATGGGCTTCGTCCTGGTCCGGGAGCCAGCCGTCCGGAGGACGCCGCAGCCAGTCCTCGGCCGCTGCCGACCCGCGCGCCACCTTCCGCAGCGCGGTCAGACCGGGGTGCCGCAGCCCGCGGCGCCAGACCATGGACACCGGGGAGAGCGGCACCGGAGCGGTGAGCGGCCGCAGGACCATGCCCTCGACACCGACGAAGACCGATGTCGCCAGCACCGACCAGCCCTTCGCCCGCACCACCCGGGCGAACTCCCGCTCCCCCTCGATCTTCGGGAAGGGCGCGGCCAGTCGGATGCCCCGCTCCGCGAACAGGGCGCGCGCGTAGGAGGTCCACTCGGCGGTGCCGTCGTTCCCGGCACCGGCGTACAGCGTCTCGCCCGCCAGCTCCGCCAGCGGCACCTCGTCCAGCCCGGCGAGCCGGTGCTGTTCGGGCAGCAGCACGGCCGTCCGCTCGTAGCGCACCAGGGCGTGCTCCAGGCCGGACAGGGTCTCGGGCGGCAGCCCGGCGACGCGGCCGAAGGAGACATCGAGCCGGCCGGCGAGGACATCGGCGGCGGCCGCGGTCAGCCCGCTGTAGTAGCGGGCGACGAACTCGACGGCCGGGGCGGCCTCGCGTGCCGCCTCCAGCACCCGCTGCCCGGTGGAGACCGGAGCCGCCACGTCGACGGCCAGCGGCCGACCGCCCCGCTCGCCGTCCCCCGCGAAGGCGGCGGCCAGTTCGTCGTGGGCGGCCAGGGTCCGGCGCGCGTACGGGAGCAGCCGCTCCCCCTCCGCGGTGAGCTCCACCTGCCGGGTGCTGCGCACGAACAGCACGGCACCCAACTCGCGCTCCAGCGCGCGGATGTCGCGGCTGAGCGCCTGCTGGGCCACATACAGCCGGGCCGCGGCACGGGTGAAGTGCAGTTCCTCGGCAACGGCCACGAACGCCCGCAGCCGGCGCGGGGAGAGGTCGTCGGACACCCGGAGACGGTAAGCGGGCGGCCCCCGATCCACAACACGGATGTGTGAAAGGGCCGCCAACAGGTGTTGGACCGCACCGGTCGTCCGCGGCAACGCTGGTCGCATGCCCCTCCCCCGCATCTCCCGTCGGCCTCCCGTTCCGGTCCGGCCGCGGTACACCGTCCACGGTGGCACCCTGGTGGTCGTGCCCCCCGCCGTACCGGCCGGCGGCCCGGCACCCTCCGGCGGCCCGGCACCAGCCGAGGGTCCGGCCCCCTCCGGCGGCCCGGCCCCGCGCCCGGCGGGCCCGTACACCCGGCTGTTCGCCCGCCCCGGCACCCTCGGCTTCACGCTCGGCGGACTCCTCGCCCGGCTGCCCATGGGCATGTTCACCGTCAGCGCTGTGTGGATGATCGCGGACGCGCACGGCTCGTACGCACTCGCCGGGAGCGTCACCGCGACCGGCCTGGCGGCGACCGCGCTGACCGGACCGCTCGTGGCACGCGCCGTCGACCGCCACGGGCAGTCCCGGGCCGCCCTGCCGGCGACTCTGCTCGCGCTGCTCGGCTCGCTGGCGCTCGTGGTCTGCGTCCACACCCGGGCGCCGGTCTGGACACTGTTCGCCGCGTACGCCGCCACCGCCACCACCCCCAACACCGGCGGCATGGCCCGCGCCCGCTGGGCGCATCTGCTGCACGGCGACCCGTCCGCCCGGCACACCGCCAACTCGTTCGAACAGGCCGCCGACGAGCTGTGCTTCATGCTCGGGCCGGTCCTCGCCACTGTCCTGTGCACCGCGCTCTTCCCCGAGGCCGGAACCCTGGCCGGCTGCGGGCTGCTGCTCACCGGCACACTGCTCTTCCTGGGGCGGCGCTCGACGGAACCCCCGCCCGGCCGGGTGCGGAACCGGGCCGGGTCCGCACCGCTGCGGCGGCCCGGGACACCGGCCCTACTGCTCGTCTTCGCAGCCACCGGGGCCGTGTTCGGCGCACTGGAGGTGGTGACCCTCGCCTATGCGGACGGGCAGGGGCACCGGGCGGCGGGCGGCGCCGTCCTCGCCTGCCAGGCGGCCGGATCCGCCGTCGCCGGGCTCGCGTTCGGCACCCTGCCGCCCGCCCGCTCCGACCGGCGGCGACTGGCCGGCTGCACCGCCGCCATGGCCGCACTCGCGATCCTGCCGCTGCTCGCCGCGCTGACGGCGCCGCTCCCCGTGGTGGCCGGGGCGCTCCTGGTGGCAGGTATGGCCACCGCGCCGACCATGGTCACCGGCATGGCACTGATCCAGCGGCTCACACCCACCGGGCGGCTCAACGAGGGCATGACGCTCGCCGTCACCGCGCTGCTCGGCGGGATCGCCGCCGGATCGGCCGCCGGGGGCCGGGCCGCGGAATCACTCGGCTCCGCCGGTTGGGCGTACGGCGTCCCCCTGGTGGCGGCCGCAGCGGCGGCGGCACTCGCCACCCTGCCGGCCGTGTCCGCCCGCCGCACCCGGGTGACGGCTCACACCGGGGGAACGTAGTGCTGGGGCAGGTCGCGCTCCTGAGGCGGCGGCAGATTGCGGGCCGGCGTCTCCACCGGCGGCGCACTGCGCGGCCTGCGGCCCTGCTCCCGCTCCCAGCCCGCGCGCGCCCTGGGGTGGTAGCGGCGCGAGGGCGGGACCAGCTTCCAGCCGAGGTGCACGAGCCGCCCGATCCTGCGCAGCCGCCGCTCGTCGCGGTCGCTCCACCGGTAGCCCAGCCGACGGCGCACCGCGGGCGGGAAGAATCCGACGGTGAACCACACCGTGGCGCGCGCCTGCGGGCCCCGTACCAGGCGCCACACCGTGTCCGGCAGCAGCCGCAACGCGGGCGGTTTCGCGAGCATCCGCAGATCCAGCACGTCGCGAGTGGGCCCGTTGTCCTCCAGCACCTCCCCGGCCATCCGCGTCCAGTAGTCCTGGAACGCCTCCCAGTCGGGCGGTACGGGGCGCATGCTCATCCCGTACAGCCGCCACCACTGCACATGCTCGTCGAACAACTTCCGCTTCTCCGCCTCCGTCAGGCCCGGGCCGAGCCGGTCGGCGACCAGCAGCGTGAGCACGAAGAAGGTGGCGTGCGCCCAGTAGAAGGTGTCGGGGTCCAGCGCGTGGTACGGGCGGCCGGCGCCATCGGTGCCCTTGACGGTGCGGTGGTAGCCGCGCACCTGCCGGGCCGTCGCCGCTGCACGCGGCCCGTCGTAGACCACGCCCCCGATGGGGTACAGCGAACGGAACAGCCGCTGCCAGCGCTCCTCGAAGAACCGGGAGTGCTCGGACACCCCCGCGCCGAGCTGCGGGTGCATGTTCTGCATCGCCCCCGCCCACGGTGCAAGCAGCACTCCCCGCCAGTCCCCGAAGTACTTCCAGGTCAGCGACGAGGGGCCCAGGGGCTCCGGCGCCGGTTCCGTACTGCGGACGACCATGCGGCACTCCTTCCGCGGGCCTGCTGTGCACCGGGGCAGGGCTCTGCGCCCAGAGTAGGTGCCCCGGGCGACGGAATCAGCCCCCCGCGGCCCCCGCGTTGTTGGCCGCGGCCCGCGCGTCCATCGCCTTCTTCAGCGCGGGTCCGGCCACTCCCGCCCGCGCGGTCAGCTCCTTGAGGCGGCGGCGGTTCCGGTGCCGCACCCGCCAGCCCAGCTCAGGGCAGAGCCGGGCCAGCGCGGCGAACGAGGCCAGCGCGGCACGCGACGGTTCGATCCGCGCCACCGGCTCCCCGCCGGTGAGCGTCCCGACGGCCTCCGCGCGCAGCGCTCCCGGCACGCTCTGGTCACGCACCGTGATCCGCTTGCGGCGCAGCGCTCTGCTCTCCACCCGGATCACTCCGGCGTCGGCCAGCTGCTCCTCCACGGCGAGGCAGGTCTGGCGGCGTTCCCGCTGCACCCAGGTGTGCCAGCGGCGGGCGCGGGGATGCTCGGCGATGACGCGGAGCGCGCCGTCGAGCACGGGGTCTCCGGTGCGGTGACCGCCCACCGCGCGGACCCTGCCCTTGTCGTCCGCGATGCAGCCCCGCGCCTCCAGCTCCGCGAGGGCGCCGGCCCGTATCGCGTACCCGAGCTGGTCGCCCCACTTGAGCTGCTCCTTCTCCACCTCGCACGCGAGCAGGAAGAGCCGCGCCGGCAAGCTGTCCATGACCCCGACCCGTTGCATCCCCCCATCACAGCACGCTGTCGGAGGCGGGGAAAGAGCAGGTCAGAGCCGTAAGGAAAGACCGAACACGAGGAATAGGCGGCGAAGCACCCCACCCGCACGCCGCGAGGAAGGGGGCCGCGG
>NZ_JBIAGB010000029.1:0-78527 GCF_042869575.1 Streptomyces sp. NPDC006925 | reverse complement strand
GGGTGGCGGAGCCCCCGCACGCGCGGCGACAGCCGCGCAGAAACGACGAAGGCGAGGCCGCCCACGCTTTCCGTGGGCACACCTCGCCTTTCGCCCGCGGGCACACCTCGCCTTTCGCCTCCACGGAGCACCCCGCACGCCGCGAGGAAGGGGGCCGCGGGTGGCGGAGCCCCCGCACGCGCGGCGACAGCCGCGCAGAAACGACGAAGGCGAGGCCGCCCACGCTTTCCGTGGGCACACCTCGCCTTTCGCCTTCGTGGAGATGGCGGGAATCGAACCCGCGTCCAACGAAGTGGAAACAGGGCTTCTCCGAGCGCAGTCCGCTGCGATTTTCTCGGCCCCGGAGATCACGCGGACAAGTCTCCGACGGGCCCAGTCACTGTTCGATGTCCCGGTAGGTCCCGTGACCGGACCTACGCGGTGAGTTCCCTTAGCTGATGCCAGGAACCGGGGCGGGAACTACCCCGGGCTGACACTTCGCAGGTCGCTGCTCAGGCAGCGAGGGCGAAGGAATCGCGCTTGGTGTTGGCGATTATTTTTTTGCGGCACATGGTTAACGAGATCATTGCCGCGTTCCTCGGCTCGCTTCCCCTGCTTCGACGTTCGCTGTCGAAACCGATCATCCCCGTGTTGAGTTGACAATCTGCACAGCCACCCTTGCGGGCGGTGCCGTCATGCTGCTGCCATGATACGTGACCCGGCCGCGGTGACGCCAACCATTTCGTTCGGCGCCGACGGGACGGTGGCCGGGAGGCCCCGGCCTCAGACGGTCGCGCGCTGGCGGCGACGGACCGCCGAGACGGCACGTTCCGACTCGCGACGGTCCTGCTTCTCGCGGAGCGTCTGCCGCTTGTCGTACTCCTTCTTGCCCTTGGCCAGGGCGATCTCCACCTTGGCCCGACCCCGGTAGAAATAGAGCTGGAGCGGGACCAGGGTGTAGCCGGTCTCCTGGAGCTTGCCGGTGAGCTTGTCGATCTCAGCCCGATGGAGCAGCAGCTTCCGCTTGCGCCGGGCCGCGTGGTTGGTCCAGGTGCCCTGCGCGTACTCGGGGATGTGCACGTTGTGCAGCCAGACCTCGCCGCCGTCGATCTGGGCGAAGCCGTCCACGAGTGAGGCACGGCCCTGCCGCAGCGACTTGACCTCGGTGCCCGTCAGCGCGATGCCGCACTCGTACGTGTCCAGCACGAGGTAGTCATGCCGCGCCTTCTTGTTCTGCGCGATGAGCTTCCGGGCGTCCTTGTCACCCTTGGCCTTGGCCTTGGCATTGGTCCGTGTCGTCTTCATCTTCGCCATAGCCGGTCCATTCTCCCACTACGACCGGGCCTCGAGGCCACTCAATACTGTCCTGGCCCGCTCCATGGACTCGCCCCTGCTGCGCACCGAGAGGTCGGGCGCGATGCCGTGCCCCTCCACGTCGCGACCCGACGGAGTCGTGTAGTGACCCACCGTCAGCTCGGCGACGGAGCCGTCGGACTGGGGCCGGGGCATCTGCACCGACCCCTTGCCGAAGGTGCGCGAGCCGACCACGACGGCGCGGCCCCGGTCCTGCAGCGCACCGGTGAGCATCTCGGCCGCACTCATCGTCCCGCCGTCGACCAGGACGACCAGCGGACGACGCTCGACGTCGCCGGGGTGCTCCGCGTCGTCCTCGGCGTACAGCGCGTGCTCGGTACCGTCGTCGTCGTAGGTGGCGACGAGACCGCCGTCGAGGAAGGCCCCGGCCGCGGTGACCGCCTCGTCCACCAGGCCGCCGGAGTTGCCCCGCAGGTCCAGCAGGACCGGCCGGGTCTCCGGTACCCGCTCGCGGACCAGCTTGCGCACCTGTTCGCCGGAGCCCCGGGTGAAGGAGCGGATCGCGATCCGGGTGACGCCGTCGCCGATCCGGTCCATCCGCACCGACTCGGTCGTCAGCCGCTCGCGCCGCAGCGTGCGGTGCAGGTCACGGCCCCCGCGGGTGAGGTGGAGCCGGACCCGGGTGCCGGGGTCGGCCGCGTCGGCGGGGGCATCCGGGTCGGAGCCGCGCAGCAGCGCCACCACGGCGGTGACCGGCTTGCCCGTCACGCGTCGGCCGGCCACCGAGCGCAGCCGGTCGCCCGCCCTGATTCCGGCGCGGTCGGCGGGGCTGCCGGGCTGCACCCGCTCCACCCGCACGGCGGTACCGCGCCCGGCCCGCTGCCCGCCCGCGCGGTCGGTGGCGCTCTCCCCGTCCGCGGCGCCGCTCCCGGTGCCGTCGGTGCGCGGTGCACCGGCCCGGGTCTGCCGCACGGAGATGCCGACCCCCACATAGGAGCCGTCGAGGGCCTGCCGCAGCCCCTCGTACTCGCGGGCCGAGTAGGCGGCGGACCAGCGGTCGCCGCTGCGGCTGACCACGGCGTCCGCCGCGTCGTCTCCGGCCCGCTCGCGGGCGCCGCGGGAGCCGGCGGACTCACCCTTGGCGTCGGCCGGGCCGCCGAGTGCGCTGCGGCCCGCGCCGTGCGCGGTGCTGCCGGGAGCGGCCGACCCGAAGGCGGCCAGCTCCCCGCCGAACGCTCCGGTGGCGGCTCCGGTCGCCAGCACACCGGCGAAGACCATCGTCAGGGCCCCGCGCCGCGGTCGGCGCGGGCGCGTGTCGAGGAACCACGAGCCTGGCATGGTCCGGAGTGTAGGCCAGTGCGGGGCGCCTCACGGGGGGTTGGGCGCACGGCACCCCGCGGCCTGCGTCACACCTTCAGGTACTTGCGCAACGTAAAGAAGGCTGCCACGGCAGGCATCAGCAGCCCCACCACGAGAATCAGCGGCATCACCCCGGCCACCGCGTCCCAGCCGATGAACTCGATCAGCACGATCTTCTGCTGCAGCCAGTTGTTGATCAGGAAGTACTTGCCCAGGACGAGCAGCACACAGGCGAACCCCGCGCCGATCAGCCCCGCGATGGCGGCCTCCAGGATGAACGGCATCTGGATGTAGAAACTGGACGCGCCCACCAGCCGCATGATCCCGGTCTCCCGGCGCCTGCTGAACGCCGACACCCGCACCGTGTTGACGATCAGCAGCAGCGCGACCACCAGCATCAGCGCCATCACGCACAGGGCCGCGATGTTCATACCGTTGAGGAGGTTGAAGAGCGGTTCCAGCGTCTTGCGCTGGTCCTGCACCTCCTGGACTCCCTGTCTGCCGGAGAAGGCGGTCTGCAGCACCTGGTACTTGGTCGGGTCCTTGAGTTTGACCCGGTAGGACTCCTGCATCTGGTCCGGCGTCAGCGAGGCGGCCAGCGGCGAGTCCTTGAACTGCTTCTTGTAGAGCTTGTACGCCTGGTCGGCGGACTCGTGGTAGACCTTCTCGACGACGTCGAGCTTCTTCAGGTCGGCCTTGATCTCGCTCTTCTGCTGCCGGGTGACCGCGCCCTTGGCGCAGTTGGGGTCGTCCGAGGAGGCGTCGTTCTTGTTGCACAGGTAGATCGAGACCTGGACCTTGTCGAACCAGTACCCCTTCATCGTGCTCACCTGTTCGCGGGCGAGCAGCGAACCGCCCGCGAGCGCGAGCGACAGGGCGACCGAGACGATCACCGCGAAGGTCATCGTGAGATTGCGGCGGAGACCGACGCCGATCTCCGACAGGACGAACTGGGCGCGCATGGCGTCCTTTCCTCAGTGCTGGTGCCGGTGCCTCAGTCGCCTCAGTGCTGGTATCCGTAGACACCGCGCGACTGGTCGCGCACGAGGCGGCCCGTCTCGAGTTCGATGACGCGCTTGCGCATCTGGTCGACGATCTGCTGATCGTGGGTGGCCATCACCACGGTGGTGCCCGTGCGGTTGATCCGGTCGAGCAGCTTCATGATGCCGACGGAGGTCTGCGGGTCCAGGTTGCCGGTCGGCTCGTCGGCGATCAGCAGCATCGGGCGGTTGGCGAAGGCCCGCGCGATGGCGACCCGCTGCTGCTCACCGCCGGACAGCTCGCCGGGCATCCGCTCCTCCTTGCCGCCCAGGCCGACCAGGTCGAGGACCTCGGGGACCGTCTTGCGGATCTGGCCGCGCGACTTGCCGATGACCTCCAGCGCGAAGGCCACGTTCTCCCCGACGGTCTTGTTGCCCAGCAGCCGGAAGTCCTGGAAGACCGTGCCGAGCTGCCGCCGCATCTGCGGCACCTTCCAGTTGGACAGCCGCGCCAGGTCCTTGCCGAGCACATGCACCTGGCCGGAGCTGGCCCGCTCCTCGCGCAGGAGCAGCCGCAGGAAGGTGGACTTGCCGGAACCGGAGGAGCCCACCAGGAACACGAACTCGCCGCGCTCGACCTCCAGCGAGACATCGCGGAGCGCCGGGCGGTTCTGCTTGGGATAGGACTTGGAGACGCTGTCGAATCGGATCACGGATACACCACGTCGACCTGGGTAGGGACAACGGAAACCGCGGTGCGGCCCCCTGGGACGCCCTCCGGCGTCAGCCGGGAGCGGTGTGGGCGACCATACGCGAAGCGTGGCGTGCCGCGCACGCGGCACCCGCGCCCTCGGTCCGCAGCCGCGCTCCACCTGCCTGTTTCTGCGTGGAGCCGGCTCACCTGGCAGAGTGGAATCGAGCACCCCTGGGGAACGAATCACTCACGGGTGTCGTTGGCGCGACTGAGGAGGAGTTCGCATGACATGCGATCGACTGGTGTGTGCCAACTGCGCGGGGCCCGTGAACGAGGGGCGCTGCGCCGTGTGCCGTGCCCACCGGGAACGGCTGCACCGGGAGGCCCCGCTGGCGCATCTGTCCCCGGCGGCGCTGATCGCCCTGCTGGCAGCACTGATAGCAGTAACACTTGTGGCACAGCGCGTAGCCACGGCGTGACGTCGCAGACACGCGCCGTGCACGAGCGCCGTCCCGGCGGGTGCCCCGCCGGGACGCCGGGCCGTGTCGTCACCGGAAAACACGAACGCGCCGGGTTGCGGCGGTCCTGAGACCCCCGCGCCCCGGCGCGCTGGTGCGAGCCTGACTCCTTAGGCGGCGGTGCGCCGCGAGGCGAGCCTCGGCATCAGGCGGAACCCGACGCCACCGGCGATCATCGTCGCCGCGCCCACCAGCAGGAAGGTCGTCTCACCCGAACCGGTCTCGGCCAGCTCGTCCTTCGGCGCCTCCGGCTTGCTGTCCTGGACCGGCTGGCTGCCCGCGCTGTCCGGGTTGGTGCCGACCTCGCACTTCACCTGGTCACCGTCGAGGTCACAGGTGTCGTCGCCACCACCGCCGGAACCGCCGGTGGTCGCCGGCTCCTCGCCGCCACCGCCGTTGCCGTTACCGCCGTGGCCACCGTTGCCGCTGCCACCGTTGTTGGCGTCGCCACCGTTGCCGCTGCCGCCGTTGTTGGCGTCGCCACCGTTGCCGTTACCGCCGTCGTTGGCGTCGCCGCCGTTGCCGCTGCCGCCGTTGTTGGCGTCGCCACCGTTGCCGTTACCGCCGTCGTTGCCGTTGCCGCCGTCGGCGACACCGCCATCGTTGCCGTTGCCACCGTCGTTGCCGCCGATGACGGTGCCGCCGATGCCGCCGTCGTCACCGCCGATGCCGCCGTCGCCGCCACCGACGCCGTTGTCGCCGCCGCTGTCGCCGCCGCTGTCACCGCCGCCGTCGCTGTCGCCACCGCCGAAAATGCCGCCGAGAATGCCGCCGGAGTCACCGTTGTCCGACACATCGGCGGCCTGCGCGGCACCTGCGGCGGTCAGCGAGGCGCCCGCGGCGAACACGGCCGCTGCGGCGATCCGCGCGACCCGCAGCCGCGTCTTCGATTTGCTCATGTTCCAACTACCCCCAGTAGCTGTACTCGTGGATGGGGCCGCTGCGCGTGGAGCGCGATCCGCACCGGGCTTGCCGTCGAGGCGATGTCGAGGCGATGTCGTACCCCCACCCGGACTGCCGCCGTCTTCACCGGGGCTCTCTCGCCCCGTTCATGCGCTCCTGACACAGGCATGCCGAGCCAACAGCTTTCCCCAGCCCGCGTATGCGCGTCAAGCGAAGATCCGTCGAACAGGGCCGGGGCTTGCCCGACGGCGCCTGACGCGACGTCAGTTCTGGACCTGTTCCTGCTGCTTGCGCCAGCGGATACCGGCCTCCAGGAAGCTGTCGATGTCACCGTCGAGCACGCCCTGCGGGTTGCCCACCTCGTACTCGGTGCGCAGGTCCTTGACCATCTGATACGGGTGCAGGACGTACGAACGCATCTGACTGCCCCAGGAGTTGCCGCCGTCGCCCTTGAGCGCGTCCATCTTGGCCTGCTCCTCCTGGCGGCGGTGGGCGAGCAGTCGCGCCTGCATGACGCGCATGGCGGCGGCGCGGTTCTGGATCTGCGACTTCTCGTTCTGGCAGGAGACGACGATGCCGGTCGGCAGGTGCGTCATGCGCACCGCCGAGTCCGTGGTGTTCACCGACTGGCCACCGGGGCCCGAGGAGCGGAAGACGTCGATCCGCAGCTCGTTCTCCGGAATGTCGATGTGGTCCACCTGCTCCACGACCGGAAGCACCTCGACCCCGGCGAACGAGGTCTGGCGGCGGCCCTGGTTGTCGAACGGCGAGATGCGCACCATCCGGTGGGTGCCCTGCTCCACCGAGAGCGTGCCGTAGGCGTACGGCGCCTTCACCGTGAAGGTCGCGGACTTGATGCCCGCCTCTTCCGCGTAGGAGATGTCGAACACCTCCGTGGGGTAGTCCCGGCGCTCGGCCCAGCGCAGGTACATGCGCATCAGCTGCTCGGCGAAGTCGGCGGCGTCCACACCGCCCGCCTCGGCACGGACGCTGACGACCGCCTCACGCGGGTCGTACTCGCCGGACAGCAGCGTGCGGACCTCCAGCTCGTCCACCGTCTTGCGGACCGCGGCCAGCTCGTTCGCCGCCTCGGCGCGGGCGTCCGCGTCGTCCTCGCTCTCGGCCAGCTCGAAGAGCACCCCGACGTCGTCGATCCGCCCCCGCAGCTCCTCGACTCTGCGCAGCTGCCCCTGGAGATAGGAGAGCCGGCTGGTCACCTTCTGCGCGTTCTCGAGGTCGTCCCACAGGTCCGGGGCCGCCGCCCGCTCCTCGAGCGCGGCGATGTCTGACCGCATTTTGCCCAGGTCAAGGACGGCCTCGATCGACTCCATGGTGGAGGAGAGGGACTTCAGCTCTTCGGATACATCGACGACTGCCACGCTCCCCACCCTAACCGCAAGCCGCCACCCCATCCCTAGCCCACTTGGGCGTCACGCTCCGCGCTGCGGTGTGCCGTCAGCGTGGTCACCAGTACGTCCCGGCGCGCAGGCCCGGTGGTCTCCGCCGGACGGACGGCGCCCACCTCGTGCAAGGTGGTCCGGTCGTCGCCGAGCAGCAGACTGCCCGGCTCGTGCAGGGTGGCGGTCAGCAGCCGGGTGCCGTCGGGCGCGTAGACGGTGTGCCGGCCGCCGACGGCGTTCTCCCGGCCGACCAGCAGGGAACTCACCAGCGTCGCCCCGGTGCGGTGCCGCCCCTCGGGAACGGGCAGCGCGGCCCGGTCGGCCGAGGCGACAACCCGGACCGGATGCGCTCTGACGCTCCACACCTCGGCGTCCTGCAGGCAGCTCGCGATCCGGCCCAGCATCCGCACCAGCGCCTTGAAGAGCGGGTCGGCCACGAAGACGTCGGTCAGCGGCTCGATATGGCCGTCTTCCCCGAGAGGGAGCGGGCCGGTGTCCCCGGGCTGCGCGAAGGCCGGGTGCGGCGTCGGGCGCAGCGCACCGGTGCGGTCCAGCGAGAAGTGCCCGTAGCGGCGCAGGCGGTGCGTGTCGTCCCACGCGGCGTGGCCTTCCGGCGCCAGGTCCTCCCAGTGCAGGCCGAAGCGCCGCCAGTCGGCCGCGGCGGCTCCCACGCACCGGGAGACGGCCGCCGACTCCATCACATGGGCGTGCCGGGAGAGCAGCGCCTGCCGGACCCGGGCGATCTCGCCCGCGCTGCGCAGCGTCGGAGCGCCCGCGATGTCCTCCATGCGGCACCTCCCTCCTGCCCTGCCCGGTGCGGCCGGTGGGCCGCCTCGTGCGGCCCGCCTCGCCGGGGTCGCTGCGGCCGGTGCTCCGGTCCGGCACTTCCGGCCGGTTCCGGTCCGCCCGACCTGCGGGCACATCCGTCCGGCTCGGCACGTCCAGGCTGCTACGCACCGCCGCACTCCGCATCCGGGCCGGCGCACGGCTTCCGTCAGTCCGTCGGGTACCCGTACGCGGGCGCCCGCAACGAGCCGGTGTCCTCCTCGGCGGTGGCCAGCCAGCCGCCCACCGCGAGGGCCACGGCGGCCAGCGCGGCGGCAACGCCTATTTTCAGCCGTCTGCGCCGCACTGCGGTCCGGTGCCGCGCGGACCCGGCGCGCGCCTCGCCCGCGGCGCGGGGCGCACGTGCCGTGCCGTGCGCGCCTCCGGCCAGCTCGTCCTCGCCGGGCACCCGCATGCTCGTGTGGGTGTCCCGGTTCGCGTCGGGGCCGACCCGCGAGTGGACGAGGGGCACGGCGCCGCCGCCCGCGGCGGCCGCCGTGCCGGGGCCGGAGCGCCGGTCGTGCGTCGCGCCTCCGGCGCCGCCCGCGCCCGGCGAGTGGCCGGAGTACGGGTCGTCACCCGCGTACTCGTCGTGATCGGGGTACGCTTCGCGGCCCGCGTATGCGGCGTGTCCACCGTGCTCGTCGTACTCGCCGTGCTCGTCGTACTCGTCGCCCTGCTCGTCGATGTCGAGCGGCGGCAGCCCCTCCAGGGCCGGCAGCAGCTCGCGCAGCCGGGCCGCCAGCTCCGCGGCGCGCAGCCGGGAGGCGGGGGCCTTGGCGAGGCACTGGTGGACGAGCTGCCACAGCTCGTCCGGGATGCCGGGCAGCGGCGCCACGGTCTCGGTCACATGTCTGCGCAGCACCGCGCCGGGGTGGCCGCCGCCGAACGGCGTGAAGCCTGCCAGCAGTTCGTAGACGACGGTCGCCAGCGCGTAGATGTCGACGGCGGCGCGCGGCGGCAGCCCTTCGACGATCTCGGGCGCCAGATAGTCGGGAGTGCCGATGATCGAGGTGGCGCGGGTGCGGCTGGGCGAGTCGATGAGCTTGGCGACGCCGAAGTCGGTCAGCAGCGCGGGCGGCGCCCCGCCCGGGCCCTCCAGCGCCAGGGCGTCCAGCAGCACGTTCTCCGGCTTCACGTCGCGATGCACCAGCCCGGCGGCGTGCGCGGCGGCAAGCGCGTCGGCGACGTCGGCGGCGATGGCGACCGCGGCTGCGGGCGCCAGGCGGCGGTCCCGCTCCAGCCGGGTGCGCAGATCGGTACCCCGCACCAGGTCCATGACCAGGGCCAGTTCGTTGCCGTCCACCACCAGGTCGCGCACTCCGACGACGCGCGGATGGTCGAGGCACAGCAGCGCGCTGCGCTCCTGCACGAACCGCTCGACCAGGTCCTGGTCGGAGGCGAGGTCCTCACGCAGGAGCTTGATGGCGACGGGACCCTCCGGTCCGTCACCGAGCCACACCGTGCCGGCGCTGCCGCGGCCGAGGATGCGGTGTGCCGTGTAGCGACTGCCGATCTTCCGTGCCATGGCGACAAAGCTACGCGGCAGGGCCCGGGTTGGGAGCCCCGGATGCCGGTAACTGTCACTTCTGTGGGGGAAATCCCCCTTCAGATGTCGACAAATCCTCATGGTCACCGGTACTCGGGTCCGGCGCCGCGGGATTCCGGTTCGGCTGTCGGGCGAATCCCGGCCTCAGTTGTTG
Organism: Streptomyces sp. NPDC006925; assembly: GCF_042869575.1. NCBI lineage: Bacteria > Bacillati > Actinomycetota > Actinomycetes > Kitasatosporales > Streptomycetaceae > Streptomyces > Streptomyces sp. NPDC006925. The sequence goes on along the minus strand of NZ_JBIAGB010000029.1, from coordinate 68,852 downwards.
ACCTTGTCGAAGAAGTCCCCGATCTCGCGGAACACGTCCTTCGTGGACTCCCAGAAGCTCTTGCCGTCAGCCCACCACTGCGGAGCATCCGTCAGGTTCCAGAACAGCACTCCGGCCACCACGAGGATCACGATGAGGAACAGGCATCCCTTGAGGCAGCCCAGCCCCGGGATGCGCATGGGGTTGGCGCTGCGCTGCCGCGGCTCGCGGCGCTGCCGGGGCTCGCGCGGCGGCCCCCCTTGCCGCGGATCCCGCTGCGGCCTCGGATCCCGCTGCGGCCGGGGCTCCCGACCCCTGGGCGGCTGCGGCTCGTAGCGCTGCGGGGGCTGCTGCGCGGGCGGCTGCTGCCCGTACTGGCCGTACTGCCCGTACTGCCCCTGTCGGCCGTACTGCCCGTGGTCCTGGGGGCCGGGCGGCGGGGCCTGCCGCTGGGGGCGGCGGCGCAGCGGATCCATGCTGGGATCGAGCGGCTGGAACTGGGTCTGCTCATTGCGGTCCCGGGCCGCGCGCAGCTGGCTCTCCCAGGGGTGGGGGCCGTCCTGCTGCGGGGCCCCGCCCTGCCCGCCCTGCGGCGGACCGCCCGGAACCGGCGGCATGACCCGGGTGGAGTCGGCGCTGCCGCCCTGGCCGCCCTGGCCGTAACCCCCCTGCGGGCTGCCGGTCTGCGGCAGCACATTGGTCTCGGCCGACGGGTCGTACTGGCCGGGAGCGCCGTGCGGACCGCCCGTCTGCGGCAGGACGTCGGTCTGCGCCGCGGGGTCGTACTGCCCACCGCCGCCCGGTGCCGGGGCGCCGGGCGCGGAACCCGGGACGGGTGCGGGCGCGGGATCCGGTGCCAGCAGCGCGGCCACCCCGAGCGCGGCGCCCGCGGCCTGCGGCGTGGCCTGGGCACCGATGCCGCCGGCGACGGTCCGCAGGCCGCGCGCCAGATTCTCGGCGCTGGGCCGCTCGTCGGGGTTCTTGCGCAGGCAGTGCTCGATGACCGTCCACAGCGGGTCGGGGAGGTTCGCGGGGCGCTCGGGCTCCTGCGCCAGATGCTGATGCAGGACGGCGAGGGCGCTGTCGCCGCTGAACGGCGGGTAGCCGCTGACCAGCTCGTACAGCAGGATGCCCGCGCCGTAGACGTCCACCGCCGAGGTCTGCGGGCGGCCCTCGGCCGACTCCGGCGCTACGTAGGCGGGGGTGCCGACGAACTCCTGGGTACGGGTCAGTCCGGGCGAGTCCGCGAGCCGCGCGATGCCGAAGTCGGTGAGCATCGGGCGCATGCCGTTCTCGTCCTCGGTGAGCAGGACGTTCGCGGGCTTCAGGTCCCGGTGCACGACGCCGTCGGCGTGGCTGGCGGCCAGCGCGTCGGCCACCTGTGCGGTGACCAGGCAGGCGGCGATGGGCGAGAACGGGCCGTTCTCGCGCAGGTAGCGATGCAGGTCAGGGCCCTCGACGAGGTCCATCACGAGCGCCAGCAGATCGCCTTCGACCACGAGGTCGCGGGTTCTGACGATGTTGTGGTGCGTCAGCCGCAGCAGCACGGAGCGCTCCCGCAGGAAGCGCATCACCACGTCGGGGTCGTTGGCCAGCTCCTCCTTGAGGACCTTGATCGCGACGGTCTCGCCGGGCTGCCCGGCCACCGCCGCCTCCGAGCCCGCCGTCTCGCGCTGGCGGGCCCGCCAGACGGTGCCCGTGGCGCCGCGCCCCAGCGGCTCTTCGAGCAGGTACTTGCTGCCTACCGGCCGCACGTCATGCGCTCCCTGGTCTCGTTCTGCAATCCCGCCCACAATAGTGCCGCCGCGCAAGGCGGCGCCGAGGCCCGCACCCGCTTCCGGGCGCGCGCGGCAATCCGGCGCAGCGCACCGGGCACGAGCCGGTGCCCGGTGGGCACGCCCGGCCGGACGACTCCCCCGGAAGACGCACGCGGGGTGGCGATGGTTGCGGTGGCGCCGTCACCCGGTCAAGATCATCAGCGCGGCAGAATCGGGCGGATGGCCAGGACCGGCTCCGCTGTCGGTCGCGGGTGCGAGTATGCATGCAGTGGTACGGACGATGTGCCGGCGCGTGAGCGCGGTGGGTGGGCTGCCCGCCGAGCGCGCGGCGCGGACGGGACCTGGAGGCGCAGATGCAGATCCGGCTGACTGTCGCGCCGGCGCCACGTGGCGCGCGCGGCACGGCGGACGCGGGCGGGGGCCGCACGGGACCGGCAGCACGCCCCGCCGCCCGGCCGCAGTCGGCGCAGCCCCACCCGGCTCAGCCGGTCGGACAGGCGAACGTACTGGTCACGGCACCGGCGGGCACCGTGCTGTCGGCGGTGACCAGCGCGCTGGCGACCTCAGCCGCGGCAGCGCTGGCCGCGGCGTCCTCCGCATCCGGTTCCGCCGGGGGTGAGGGGGCGGGCCAGGAGGAGGCGGCGCAGGAGCCCGTGGTCGTCTATGCCGGGACCCGGCGGCTCGACCCGCACCGCCAGATCATCGGCGAGCCCCCACTGCTGGACGGCGCGCTCATCTCGCTGCACGCCCCCGTAGCCCCCGCCGCGCTCCCCGCGCACGGCGCCGCCGTGACGGCACTGACGGCGTACGGCTCGGCCCGAGCCCGGCTGCATGTCACCGGCGGGCCCGACGCGGGCGGCATCCATCTGCTGCAGGGCGGCACGGTCCACCTCGGCCGCTCAGCGGAGGCCGACGTCCCGCTGGACGACCCCGACGTCTCCCGGCTGCACTGCGCCGTCACCGTGACCGACGGCGGCACGGTCACCGTGACCGACCTCGGCTCCACCAACGGCACCACGGTCGAGGGCGCCCCGGTCGGCCGGCAGCCCGTCCTGCTGCGCCCCGGCGCCGAATTGCGCATCGGCGAGACGACCGTCCGGCTGGAGGCCGCCACCCGCACCGGCCCGCACCCGGACGCCGCCGCGGCGGATCCGTCCGCACCCGGCCCGGCAACGCCGCTGGCCCTGCCCACGGCCCCGGACGGCGAGGGGCGCCTCCGCCTCGTCCCCGAACGGCCCGCCGGGAGCGGCACCGCCGCCGGAACGGGAACGGGGACGACCGGCACCTCCGGCGAGCTGCCGGGCCCCCGCGAAGGCGCCGCCCGGGCGGCCGAGCACTGGGGCACGGGGAACGGCCCGGGCGACTCCGCGCACTCCTACGCACCGGCGTCCGGCGGGCCCTTCCCCGGGGCCGACATGACCCACAGCGCGGGCCTCGTACCGCCCGGCGGCGCGGGCAGCGGCGTCGCCGGGCGGGCGCCGGACGGCGGGGAGGCCGCAGCCCGCAGAGGCCGGGGGCTGAGTGCCTGGGCGCGGCGCCTCACGGCCCGCACGGAGTCGGCCGGGCCGGGCACGGCGCCCGGCGGCGGACCGCGGCAGCCCGACCCCGACCCGCACGGGCCGACGCGCTACGGCTCCGGCACGAGCGGCTACGCGGCGCACCCGGCCGAGGGCTTCGGAAACCGCCAGGAGGCCGCCGCCGACAGCCTGTCGATGCCACCCGGTGGTGCGAAGCGCTGGCCGGACCCGGCCTCGGTGCTGCTGAGCGCCCTCGGGCCGGGCCCCCGGCTGTGGGAGCGGGGCCCTGAGCATCCGGACGCGCTGACCGTGCGGCTCGGCATCGCGCACCGCGGCGGCGGGCTGGGCGACGCGGTCACCGCCGACCTGCGCCGGGCCGGCGCCCTCGGGCTGGCGGGGCCGCGGGCGCGGCTGGCCGGACTGGCACGGTCCGTGCTCGCGCAGCTGACGGCCCTGCACGGGCCCAGCGCGCTGGAGGTCGTCCTGCTGTCGACCGACCCGGCGCGCAGCGCCCAGGCGCGGCAGCAGGAGTGGGCGTGGCTGGGCTGGCTGCCCCATCTGCGCCCGGGGCACGGCCAGGACTGCGGGCTGCTGACGGCCTACGACCACGACCAGGCGGCCGCGCGCACAGCGGAACTGGTACGGCGGCTGGAGGCCCAGGGCTCGGCTCCCCGCCCGGCGGGGGGCCGCGGGCCCGCCGCGGTCGTGGTGGTGGACGGCGACCCCGGCTCCGCGGAGCTGCGCGCGAGCACGGCCCGGCTGGCCCGCGAGGGCCCGGCCGCCGGTATCCATCTGATCTGTCTGGCCGAGACGCCGCCCGCCAGCCCGTCCTCGCCGCTGACCGCGACCCTCGAGGCGGCGGACGGCGCCTGCCCCGGGTTCGCCGAGTGCGGCACGGTCGCCCTGCTGAGCGGCGACGTCGCCACGGCGGTCAAGGTCCTGCACCCCGTCACCAGGGCAGCCCCGCACCGCACCCCCGAGGGCCGGGACGGACAGGCCGGACGCGACGGGCACGGCACCCGAGGAGGACAGACCGGACACGGCGCCCGGGACGGACACGGCGGTCCGCGCGGAGAGGACCGGCGGGACGGCCGGGCCCCGGCTCCTGCCGGAGCGGCGGCTCCCGGCGGAGAACCGCAGGACAGGACCGGCAGGGAACCGCAGGACGGGCCGGGCCGACCGGTCGCGGCGGAGGGCGGCCCGGGGGCGCCGGGCGGGCCCGTGGCCACCGTGGACGCGGTGTCGGCGGCATGGGCCGAGCGGTTCGCCCGGGCGCTGGCCCCGCTGCGGGAACCGGAGGGCGCGGGGGCCGACGCGTCGGCCCCGACCGTGACCCTGCCCGAGCAGTGCCGGCTGCTGGAGGAGCTGGGGCTGGCCCGGGCGACCCCCGCCGCGCTGCTCGCCCGCTGGTCGGAGCGGGCCGCAGCCACTGCGGGCCGGGTCCCGCTGGTCTTCGGTGCGGGCCCGCACGGACCGCTGGAGGCCGACCTCTCGGACCTGACGGAGCTGCCCGCCGGGATGGCACCCGCCGTCCCCGAGGGCGACACCGGCGGAGCGGGCCGCGCCCTGCCGGGGCACGCCTTCGTCAGCGGCGGCCCCGGATCCGGCAAGACCGAACTGCTCCGCTCGCTGGCGGCCTCCCTCGCCGCCGGGGAACGCCCGGACCGGCTCGCGCTGGTGCTGGTGGACGGCGCCGGTGCGGACGCCGGGGACGGGTTGCGGGTGTGCGAGGAGCTGCCGCACACCACGGCGCGGCTGACGGCGGGCGACCCGGTGCGGATGCGGCAGTTCGCGCAGTCGCTGAGCGCCGAACTGAAGCGGCGGGCCGAACTGATCGGTGACGAGAGCAGCTTCGAGGAGTATGTGCGGTCGGCCGCCCGCCCCTCCGGACGGGTGGTGGCTCCCCGGCAGGCGCCGGAGCGGGAGGCGGCCGCCGAGCCGCGGGCCGGGGAGGGTGTGCAGGTCCCGGCCCCCGCCCGGGCACCCGAGGAGCGGGCCGCCGTGGCCGCCCAACGGTCCAGGGGGCACGGGGGCGCGCCGGAGGACCGCGCTGCGGGCGGGAGCGGAACCCAGGGCGGCGGAAGGCCCGGCGCCGGAAGCGGCGGAGGGCTGGAGGCGCTGCCGCAGCAGGCCGGAGCGGCCGACGGGCCCGCCGGTGCGCCCTCGGCGGCCGGGGGCGGGGCGGCGCGGCGGCCGGACCCGGACCCGGGCGATCGAGCCGTCCGGGGCGGCGCTGCCGCCGAGCCCGAGCCGGACGGTACCCGGCGCACGCTCCGGCTGCGGCGCACCGAGGCGCGGCCCGGGGACCAGCCGCCCGCGGAGCCGGGCACGGTCGCGGCGTCCCGCGCCGAGGCGGCCCGTACCGAGGGCTCCGGCGCCGAGGCAGCCCGCACCGATTCCACTGACTCCGCTGGTGCCGCTGACTCCGCTGGTGCCGCTGACTCCACTCGTTCCCGGCGTACCGGTGGGCAGGACGGCGACGCTGCGGCGCCCTCGCTGACGTCGCCCTCCCCGCTGGGCCCCGGCGGTGTGCCGCCCCGGCTCGTGGTGCTGGTGGACGACTTCGACACGCTGGTCGACCCGGCGCTGGGCAACCCCGGCCGCCCCGCGGCCGGTTCGGTGGTCCGGGCGCTGGAGGCGGTGGCCCGGGCGGGGAGCCGGCTCGGCGTGCATGTGATCGCGGCGACCGGCCGCGCCGACCGGACGGTGCACACGGCACCGGCTCGTACGGCAGCGCTGCATGTGGAGCTGACCGGTGGCGAACGGGGCGCCGAGGGCACGCCGCGCGGACGGGGCACCCTGACCCTGCGTCAGCGCCGGGGGCCGGAGGGCACCGTGGTCGGCGGGGTGCCGGTCGCCTTCCAGGCGGGCCGGGTCACCGGCCGGATCCCCCGGACCGCGACGCTGCGGCCCACGGTGGTGCCGTTGGACTGGGCGCGCGCCGGGGATCCGCCCGCGCGCCGCCAGGTACGGGAGCTGGGCAACGGACCGACCGATTTGGCGCTGCTGGCCAGCGCGATGGAGCGGGCGGCCCGCCAGGTGGCGCCGGGGTCCGCACCGGGTCCCGGATAGGTACGGTGCGCGCGGGGCGGCGAGCAGGTCCTCCGGAGTGGCCACCTGCCCGTCACGCGGCCCCCGCCCCGCCGTCGACCCGCGACCGTTCCCGCGCGGTCGGCGCCCCGTCCGTGCTCGGCGCACCATCCGGACCGGAGGCGGCGGACGGACCGGAGGCAGGGGACGCGGCGCCCCCGGTGCGGCCGGTCGTACGGACCAGGCCCCGCGTGCCGGAGAAGACCAGGGTGCGGGTCCCCCAGAAGCGCACGGCGGTACCCAGCACCAGGCCCACTCCGGCGCCGGAGACGACGTCGGCGAGGGTGGAGGTCAGTCCCAGCACCTGCCGCGAGACGCCGAGACAGCCGAGCTGCACGGCCCCGCCCGCCGCGTTGACCAGTACGAAGACGCTGAACCTCCGCCAGCCCCCGGCCACCCGGCGGCCGCGCAGCCGGTAGGGGCCCAGCGCGTTGCCCGTGTAGGCGACGGCGACGCCCGCCACGAAGGACAGGGCTTTGGCGTACATCGGATCCATCCCGACGGGGCCGCGCAGCCACAGGAAGCCGCCGAGGTCCGCGAGGAAGGCGAAGACACCGACGGCGGCGAATCCGGCGAACTCCGCGCAGAACGCGCGGAGCCGCGGCGGCACCCGGGAGACGGGGACACTCCGCGCCCTCACCGCGCGGCCCCTCCGGCGCCGACCCCTCCGGCGCGCACGGCTCCGGACCACCGGGACGCGCACGGCGCCGGACCTCGCCGACGCGTACGGCGCCGGACCTCGCGGACGCGCACGGTCTACATCCCCGCGACCGACAGTCCGTACAGCGCCGCCCAGCACAGTGCGGTGACCGCCAGCGGACGGTCGCGCAACAGGACGTCCTCGGGGGAACCGGACGCGCCGCGGTCGGTGAAGACGGCGTACCGCAGCACCGCCAGGATCAGCGGCACCATGGAGAGCTGTCGGCACAGCGTGGCCCCGGCGCCGGTGCCGTCCTCCAGCGCCCACAGGCAGTAGGCGAGCACTGCGGCTCCGGCGGCGAGCTGCCAGACGAAGCGCAGGTAACCGACGGTGTACTCGCGCAGCAGTGCCCGAGTGCCGCCCTCGCCCTCGCCCATCAGCAGCGCCTCCGAGTAGCGCTTGCCCGCCACCATGAACAGCGCGCCGAACCCGGCGGTGATCAGGAACCAGCGGGAGAGCGGAATGCCCAGCGCCAGCCCGCCGGACATCGCGCGCATCACGAACCCGGCGGTCACCACGGCCAGGTCGACCACCAGGACGCGCTTGAGCCGCAGGCAGTAGGCGATCTGCATGATCACGTAGCCCGCGAGCAGCGCCGCGGTACCGGTGTTGCACAGCAGCGCGGCGGCCGTGGTGGAGGCCAGGGCGAGCACGGTGCCGAGCGCGTAGGCGAGGGGCACCGGCACGGTTCCGGCGGCGACGGGGCGGCGGCACTTGTCGGGGTGGGCCCGGTCCGCTTCCGCGTCCCGGGCGTCGTTGAGCAGGTAGACGGCCGCTGCTGCCGCGGTGAACAGGGCGAAGACGAGGGCGAGCGCGAGCACCGTGTGCACCGCCGCCAGCTCTCCGGCGGCGGCGGGCGCGGCGAGGACGAGGAGGTTCTTCACCCACTGGCGGGGCCGTACGGTCAGCAGCAGCCCGCCGGGGAGGGTCCCGGCGAATCCGGTCGGCTGCCGCGCGGCCGGGGCGGCGCGGTTGGCGAGGTGCGGCGCGGAAGCCGATTCGGCGGCCGGCCCGCTGGTGGGCCCCGCGGCCGGTCCGACGGCCGGTCCGGCGCTCTGCTCGGCTGCCGAGTCCGCCGTCTGCTCGGCGGTCTGCTCGGCGCCGGGGTCGGGGGCGGTCCCGGCGGAGCGGTGCCCGGGGGAGCCGGTCAGTGTGGAGCGTTCGGTCATCCGGCCGCCCCCTCCGCACCCCGCGCCGTCGAGCCGGGCGGGGCCGGGGGTTGCGCGTCCTGCGGCCGGGCGGCCGCACCCAGCCGGACGACCAGCGCGCCCAGGGCCGCGCCCGCCACCACGTCCGAGGGGTGGTGCACACCGGCGACCAGCCGGGAGACGCAGATCAGCGCGGCCAGCGCGGCCAGCGGCGTCCCGTGCCGCAGTCCGCCCAGGGCCAGCGCCGCCGCACCGGAGGAGGCGGCGTGCGAACTGGGGAAGGAGTGCCGCCCGGCCGTCCGTACGAGCGGGGCGCGGCCCGCCGGCTCGGGGCGCGGGCGGCGCACGACCCGCTTGATCCCCATGCTGGCCAGATGCGCGGCACCCACGAGTCCGGTGCCCCGGAGCCAGCGCTCCCGCTGCGTACGGTCCGTGGCAGCGCCGGCGAGTCCGACCAGGAGCCAGACGGCCGCGTGCTCCCCGCTCCAGGACAGTGCGCGGGCGGCGCCGGCCACCCGGGCATCGGCCGCGCAGTCGCTCAGAGCGCACAACAGCCGCCGCTCCCACTGTCGTACCGCTTTCGCTGCCACGCTCCGACTCTGCCGCGCCCGGCGCCGCCGCAGGCCGAGCCGCGAGCCGACACACGCCGTTTCACCCTTTCAGCGACCATTGGGCGACACCGGCGGCGCCACCGGCACAGCCTCCCCTGCCGGGCATTTCCTGGCGCCTACCGTCACGTCCATGCCCGCTCAGCACCTCCAGCGCGACGTGTCCGCACCGCCCGATCGCAGCGCCCGGCTGCTGACCGGCTGGGGCGGCACCGCCCCCACCGGCGCCCGGGTGCTGCGTCCGCGCACCCGCCAGGAGGCGGTGGCGGCGGTCCTGGAGTGCGGGACGCGCGGCAGCATCCCGCGCGGCCTGGGCCGGGCCTACGGGGACGCGGCACAGAACGCGGGCGGCACCGTCCTGGACACCACGGGGCTGGACCGGGTGCTGGCGGTCGACGCCGCAGAGGGGACGGTGACCTGCGAGGCGGGAATCAGCCTGCACCGGCTGATGACGGTGCTGCTGCCGCTGGGCTGGTTCGTGCCGGTGACCCCGGGGACCCGCTATGTGACGGTCGGCGGCGCGATCGGCGCGGACATCCACGGCAAGAACCACCACCTCTCGGGCTCCTTCAGCCGCCATGTGCGCTCCCTGGAGCTGCTGACGGCGGACGGGCAGGTGCGGACGGTCGTGCCGGGCACCGAACTGTTCGACGCCACGGCGGGCGGGATGGGCCTGACCGGGCTGGTGCTGAGCGCGACGGTGCGGCTGCTGCCGGTGGAGACGTCGCTGATGGCGGTGGACACCGAGCGGCTCCCCGACCTGGACTCGCTGCTGGCCACGCTGACCGCGAGCGACCACCGGCACCGCTATTCGGTGGCCTGGATCGACCTGCTGGCGCGCGGGACGGCGGCCGGACGCGCTGTGCTGACCCGCGGCGACCACGCGCCGCTGGCCGCGCTGCAGGGGCCGGGGCGTGCGGCCCGGGCGGCGCGCAGGGACCCGCTGGCCTTCCGGCCCGGGCAGTTGCCGCCCGCGCCGCGCGCCGTGCCCGGCGGGCTGCTGCGCGGCAGTACGGTCTCGGCCTTCAACAAGTTCTGGTACCACAAGGCGCCGCGCCGCCGGAGGGGCGAACTCCAGCGGCTCGCCTCCTTCTTCCACCCGCTGGACGGGCTGCCGCACTGGAACCGGATCTACGGCAGCGCGGGGTTCGTGCAGTGGCAGTGCGTGGTGGGGCACGAGCACGACGACGCGCTGCGCCGCATCGTGCGGCTGATCTCGCGCCGCTCCTGCCCCTCCTTCCTCGCCGTCCTCAAGCGGTTCGGCGCCGGGGACCCGGGGTGGCTCTCCTTCCCCGCGGAGGGCTGGACGCTGGCGCTGGACATCCCCACCGGGCTGCCGGGGCTGGCGGACTTCCTCGACCTGCTGGACGAGGAGGTCGCGCTGGCCGGGGGACGGCTGTACCTGGCCAAGGACGCGCGGATGCGGCCCGAACTGCTGGCGGGGATGTATCCGCGGCTGGCCGACTTCCGGGAGCTGCGCGCCCGGCTGGACCCGCGCGGCGTCTTCACCTCGGACCTGGCCCGGCGGCTGGCCCTGTGACCCTGCGCCCGCCCGGACACCTCCCCGCCCCGCGAGTTCCGGCTCCGCGCGTCCCGGCACGGCACAGGCCCCGCCCGGCGCATCCGGCGGACTCCGCGCACCCCGGCCCCGCGCTTTTTGAACCGGCATCCCCGAAGAACACCATGGAGCACACATGAAGGACGCGTTCGGTTCCCCGCAGTCGCTGCTCGTCCTGGGCGGCACGTCCGAGATCGCGCTGGCGGCCGTGCGCCGTTTCATGGCCCGCCGCGCCCGCACGGTCTGGCTCGCGGGGCGGCCGGGCCCGGGGCTGGACGCGGCGGCGGCCGGACTCCGGGAGGAGGCGGCGGCACACGGCGCGGAGGTCGCCGTGCGCACCGTCCCGTTCGACGCGCTGGCCCCCGAGACGCACGAGGAGGTGCTGGAGAAGGTCTTCGCGGAAGGCGACATCGACCTGGTCCTGCTGGCCTTCGGGGTACTGGGCGAGCAGTTCCGCGACGAGCAGGACCCGACGGCGGCCGAACGTCTCACCCGGACGAACTACACCGGGGCCGTCTCCTCCGGGCTGGTGTGCGCGAACGCGCTGCGCGCCCAGGGGCACGGGTCGCTGGTGGTGCTCTCCTCGGTGGCCGGGGAGCGGGCGCGCCGGGCCAACTTCCTCTACGGGTCCAGCAAGGCAGGGCTGGACGCGTTCGCGCAGGGCCTGGGGGACGCGCTGCACGGCTCGGGGGCGCATGTGCTGGTGGTGCGGCCCGGATTCGTGCACACCCGGATGACGGCGGGGCGGACGCCCGCGCCGCTGGCCACCACGCCGGGCGCGGTGGCGGAGGCGATCGAGCAGGGAGTGCGGCGCCGGGCGCGGACGGTGTGGGTGCCGGCCGCGCTGGGCCCGGTGATGAGCGTGCTGCGGCATCTGCCGCGCAGCGTCTTCCGGCGGCTGCCGGGCTGAGGTCCGGGCGCCCGGGACGGCCCCGCAGAGCGGCGTTCCGGAACGCCCGTGGGGCGGGGTTCCGGGGCGTCGGAAAGCTTGCTCCGCATCGGACTGCGCGCCGGGGACCCGCTGAGGCGGGACGGCGCCGGGATGTGCCCTCGTCCGGCGTATGGGATAAATCAGATGATTCACCCCTGTCGAGCGAGACAGCCGCCCCTGCTCCCCGTCGACCCGCGGAACCGCCATGCCCCGTTTCAGCGTGATCGTCCCCGCCCACCAGGTGCAGTCGTATCTGCACGAGTGCCTGGACTCCGTGCTCGGGCAGTGCTTCGGGGACCTCGAACTCATCGCCGTCGACGACCGCTCACCGGACTCCAGCGGCGAGATCCTGGACGCCTACGCCGCGGCCGACCCACGGGTGACCGTCATCCATCTGGCGGAGAACATCGGCCTGGGCCCGGCACGCAACACCGGCACCGCCCGCGCCCGCGGCGACTACGTCCTCTACCTCGACAGCGACGACACCATGGCACCGGGCACCCTGCGCGCCCTGGCCGAACGCCTGTCGGAGACCAGCGACCCGGACATCCTGCTGTTCGACTTCGCTCCCGCCTACTGGGACGGCTCGCTCGGCCCCCCGGCCCACCCCGAGCTGCTCGCCCCCGGCGCCGGGCCCGGCGTGTGCACCCTCGACGAGCGGCCCGAGCTGCTCCGGCTCACCGCCGTCGCCTGGAACAAGGCGTACCGCCGCGCCTTCCTGCTCCGCGAGCGGCTCGCCTTCCCGCCCGGGACCTACGAGGACACCCCCTGGACGTTCCCGGCGCTGCTCACCGCGCGCACCCTCGGCACGCTGGACCGGGTGTGCGTGCACTACCGCCAGCGCCGCGGCGGCAGCATCCTGACCACCACAGGCCGCCGCCACTTCGACGTCTTCGACCAGTACGACCGGCTGTTCGCGTTCCTGGCGACGCGCCCCGGACTGGATCGCTGGCACCATGCCCTCCACCAGCGGATGACCGACCACTTCGCCACCATCCACAGCACCCCCGGCAGGCTGCCCGGGTCGGCGCGCGCCGAGTTCCTGCACCGCGCGCGGGCCCACTGCCGCCGCCACCGGCCCGCACCCGCCGCGGGCCGCCCGGCGGCGCCGCCCGGCAGACGGCTGCGCCGGATGCTGGTACGGCACGGGGCACACCATGCCTTCCGGCTGCTGGCGCACGCGGGCCGCGCCCGCCGCCTGCTGGGCGCCCGGCTGCGCAGCGCACGCCGCGTGCTGCGCAAAGCACTGCTGCGCGGGCACTACCTGCTCCAGCGCCGCCGCCCCCTCGATCCGGACCTGGCCGTCTTCTCCGCCTACTGGGACCGCGGCTACTCCTGCCACCCGGCGGCCATCGAGGCCAAGGCCCGGGAGCTGGTCCCGGACATCCGCACCGCGTGGATATGCCCGCCCGACCACGCGCACACCCTCCCGCCGGGCGTACGGCGGCTGCAGCCGGGCTCGACGGCGTACTGGACGGCGCTCGCCCGGGCCCGCTTCCTGGTCAGCAACGTCAACCTGCCGCACAGCTACCGCAAACGGCCCGGCCAGCTCCTCCTCCAGACTCACCACGGCACCCCGCTCAAGCACATGGGGCTCGACCTGATGGCCTATCCGGCCGCCGCCGACGGCATGGACTTCGGCAGGCTGCTGGAGCACACCGACCGCTGGGACTACAGCCTCTCCGGCAACCCGCACTCCACGCTGGTGTGGGAACGCGCCTATCCCTCGCCGTACACCACACTGGAGTTCGGGCACCCGCGCAACGACGTCCTGCACACCGCTACCGCAGCCGACGTCGCCCGCCTCCGCGCCGCGCTGGGCATACCCGACGGGGTGACGGCGGTGCTGTACGCGCCCACACACCGCGACCACCAGCCGGGCCGGCAGCCCTGGCTCGACCTGACGCGGCTGGTGGCGACGCTGGGCCCGTCCTTCGTCGTCCTGGCGCGCGCCCACTACTTCCACGCCGGGCAGGGTCTGCCCTGCGAGCCGCCCGGCGGGCTGCTCGACGTGTCGGCGCACCCGTCGGTCGAGGAGCTGTTCCTGGCCTCGGACGTGCTGGTCACCGACTACTCGTCGCTGATGTTCGACTACGCCAACCTCGACCGGCCGCTGGTCGTGCACGCCCCCGACTGGGAGACCTACCGGGAGACCCGTGGCACCTACTTCGACGTGACGGCGGCCGCGCCGGGCCCGGTGACCCGCAGCGAGGACGAACTGATCGACATCCTCGCCACCGGCGCGCACGCCACCGAGCACGCGCGCACCCTGCGCGCCGCCTTCCGGCAGCGGTTCTGCCCCTGGGACGACGGGCACGCGGCCGAACGCGTGGTCCGACACGTCTTCCTCGGCACCTGCCCCGCAACCGGCACGGGCCCCGGTACCGGCTCCGCCGCGCCTCCGGGGGCCGCCGTCCCCGCGGCGGTGCCGCCCCTCGTACCGCTCGCCGAGCGGCATCCCGCGCCCGCGCCGGGCCCCGGCGGGCCCGGGCCGGGCGCCCCTCCCCGCACGCCTCTTGCTCCCCCCGCAGCGAAGGACTGGTGGTCATGCCCCGCTTCAGCGTCGTCGTACCGGTGTTCAAGGTCCAGGGCTACCTGCGCGAGTGCCTCGACTCGGTGCTCGGCCAGTCCTTCACCGACCTGGAGGTGATAGCCGTCGACGACCGCTCCCCCGACCACAGCGGCGCGATTCTGGACGAGTACGCGGCCCGCGACTCCCGGGTGCGGGTGCTGCACCTGGCCGAGAACGGCGGACTGGGCCGGGCCCGCAACACCGGTGTGGACCACGCACGCGGCGACTACCTGCTCTTCCTCGACAGCGACGACAGCTTCCTGCCGGGCGCCTTGGCCGCCGTCGACCGGCAACTGGCCGCCTGCGGCGGCCCGGACGTGCTGGTCTTCGACCACCAGCGCTCCTACTGGGACGGGCGCGCCGAGGCCAGCTGCTTCGGCGACCAGCTCGCCGGGGTCGGCACCCAGACCTTCACGGCCGCCGAACACCCCGAGCTGCTCACCCTCTTCCACGTCGCCTGGAACAAGGCCTACCGGCGCGCCTTCTATCTGCGCGAGGGGCTGCGCTTCGAACCCGGGCTGTACGAGGACGCGCCGCTCTCGAACGAGGCGCTGGTGTGCGCCGGGTCCATCGGCTGCCTGCCGCGCGTCTGCGTCGACTACCGGCAGCGGCACCAGGGCGCCATCACCCGCTCCCCGGGCCGGGCGCACTTCGACATCTTCCCGCAGTACGCCTCCCTCTTCGCCTTCCTGGAGCGCCGCCCCGAACTGGCCCGGCACCGGCCGCTGCTGTTCGAGCGGGCCGTCTCGCATCTGGTCTTCTGCATCCGGCGCAAGGAACGGGTGCGCCCGGCCGACCGGCGCGCCTTCTTCCGGGAGGCGGCGCGGCTCTACCGCGAGCACGTGCCCGACGGCTTCGCCCCGCCGCCGCGGCGGGCGCGGGACTGCCGGCTGCTGGCCCTCGACGTCTATCCGCTGTTCGCGGCGCGGGAGGCGGTGCGCCGCAGCGCCGGGCGCGCCCGCTCGGCGGCCCGAGCGGCGCGCCCGCAGCTCGCCCGCGCCGGGCACCGGCTCTACTACGCCGTGCAGCGGCGGCTACCCGCCTATCCGGACGTGGCCGTCTACTCCGCGTACTGGAACCGCGGCGTGGCCTGCAATCCGCAGGCGATCGAGGCCGCGGCCCGGCGGTTGGCGCCGCAGCTGCACAGCGTGTGGGTCGTACGCCCGGACGCGGTGCCCGCGCTGCCGCCCGGCACCGACCACGTGCTGCCCGGCTCCCGGCGCTACTGGCGGATGCTGGCCCGGGCCCGGTACTTCGTCAACAACGTCAACTTCCCCGACCATCTGGTGAAGCGGCCCGGCCAGGTCCATCTGATGACCCACCACGGCACCCCGCTCAAGACGATGGGCCTGGACCAGCAGCCGTACCCGGCGGCCGCGCAGATGGACTTCGGCAGGCTGCTGCGCCGGGTGGAGCGGTGGGACGTGAGCCTCACCGCCAATCCGCACTCGGCCGAGGTGTGGGACCGGGTCTTCCCCTCCGGCTACGAGGACCTGTCCGCCGGCTACCCGCGCAACGACCGGTTCGCGACCGCCACCGCGGAGGAGGTCGCCGCGGTCCGCGCCCGGCTCGGCATCCCGCCCGGCCGGATCGCCCTGCTGTACGCGCCGACGGCACGCGACTACCGCAGGGGCTTCGTCCCCCGCCTCGATCTGGAGCGGTTGAGCGCGGGGCTGGGCGAGGAGTACGTGCTGCTGGTGCGCACCCACTACTACTACGGGCGGGACGCGGTGCTGCGCGACCTGCATGCGCGCGGGCTGGTGCGGGACGTCTCCCGGCACCCCTCGGTCGAGGATCTGTGCCTGGCGGCGGACGCGCTGATCACGGACTACTCGTCGCTGATGTTCGACTACGCCAACCTCGACCGGCCGCTGGTCGTCCACGCGCCCGACTGGGAGAGCTACCGCGACGCCCGGGGCACCTACTTCGACCTGCTCTCCGGCCGCGCGGGCGAGACCCCCGGCCCGGTCACCCGCACCGAGGACGAGCTGACGGCGGTCTTCCGCAGCGGCACCTGGCGCGGCCCGGAGGCCCGGGCGCTGCGCGGTGCCTTCCGGGAGCGGTTCTGCCCCTGGGACGACGGGCACGCCGCCGAACGCGTGGTGCGCAGGGTGCTGCTGGGCGAGGACGCGGCGGCGCTGCCGCCGGTGGTGCCGCTCGCGGAGCGGCGCCCGGCGCCCACCCCGGAGCAGGCCGAGGCAGTCCTCGCGGCGGAAGCGGCCGGACCGGCGGCGGACGGGGCGCGAGCGGCGGAACGGGAAGCGGCCGGACCGGACACGGCCGGGGGCGGGCCGGACGCGTCCGGAGCCAGGGCGGAGGCTGCGCGGCCCCGGACCCGGAAGCTGGGCGCCGTGACCGGGGGCGCGGGCAGTGCCGAGCCGCCGCCCGCGCCGGAGGCGCTCAGCTGACCGGCTGCCGGCAGCGCTCAACTGACCGGATGCCGGAGGCGCTCAGCTGACCGGCCGCCTGAGGCGCCCAACTGACCGGATGCCGGAGGCGCTCAACTGACCGGCTGCCGGCCCCCGCCCCGCGGGGGCCGGCCGGCGCCGCCCGGGCCGCGCAGCCAGCGCACCAGCGAGGCGCGGCCCGCGGGCGTGACCGGGCGCGATGTCCGCTCGGGGTCGGCGGCGATCTCGGCGCACAGCGCTGCGACGTCGCCCCGCCACGCCAGTTCCAGGGTGCGGCGGCGGCGCGGGTCGAGCCGTTCCAGCACCCCGTCGCCGTACGCGCCGATCAGCCGTGCGGCTCCGGTGCACACGGCCTGCCGCACCTCGTGGTCGAGGGCGGGGAAGTCCGCGCCGAAGAGCTGGAAGACCTCGACGTGGAAGTGCCGCTTGTGGAAGGCGTCCCGCAGCGGGCCGGGCGGCAGGAAGCGGCAGGCGGCCTGGAAGAGCCGCTCGGCGCAGCGCAGCCGGACCTCGGGCCCGGCCCGGTAGGTGATGTTGCTGGAGTCGGCCCGGCGGACGGCGAAGTAGTGCGGCTGGTCGGCCAGCACCGAGATCCGGGCCGCGCGCACGCACGCCTCCAGCACGAACGGCTGGTCGCTGAAGGCGGGCATCGACTCGTCGTAGCGGATGCCGTGCTCCTCGACCAGGGAGCGGCGGAAGAGTTTGGTGTTGGACAGCGCCCACGGCAGCCCGTCCCCGACCAGTCGGATCATCGGCGCGGAGCGGCCGAACACGCCGGTGGGGACGGTGCGTTCGCCGACCGGGATCATCTTGCACAGCAGCACGTCCGACCGGCAGTCGTCGGCCATGGCCACCATGCGCTCCAGCGCCTGGGGGGCGAGGTGGTCGTCGGCGCCGAGGAAGAAGACATAGCGCCCGCGTGCCCGCTCCAGGCCCTGGTTGCAGGGCGCGGCCGGGCCGCCGGAGTTGGCCCGGCGCACGGTGACGAACAGGTCCGGGTGCCGCGCGGCGAAGCGGGCGATCTCCTCGGTGCTGCCGTCGGTGGAGCCGTCGTCGACGACGATCACCTCCATCCGCCGCGCTCCGATCGTCTGCTCGACGAGCGAGGAGAGGCAGCGGGTGAGGTAGGGCATGGTGTCGAAGGCGGCCACGACGACGCTGACGTCGGGGCAGCCAGCGCCGGCATCGGGGCAGGCGGCCCCGTCCCGTCCGGCGGCCCCGGACGCCGCCCGGGTGCCGGCGCTCATACCGCCACCGCCTCCCGGCCGCCGCCGTCCCCGACGACCACCCGCCGCACCCCCGCCCACAGCGCCGGGTCGGTGACGCGGCGGCCGTCGACCAGGACCCGCACGCCGGGCAGCCGGTCGGCGGACAGCTCCCGGTAGGCGGCGTGGTCGGTCTGGACCACGGCCGCGGTCACCGGCTGGCCGGTGTGCGGGCGCAGCCCCATGTCGGCCAGTTCGTGCGGCGCGTACAGCGGGTCGGACACGTACGGGCGCGCACCCCGCTCGCGGAGCGCGGCGACCGTGGGGAAGACGCCGGAGAACGCGGTCTCCTTCACCCCGCCCCGGTAGGCCGCGCCGAGCACCAGCACCTCGGCGCCGCGCAGTTCGCCGTAGGCGTCGGCCAGCAGGTCGACGGCGTGCGCGGGCATGGCCGCGTTCGTCTCGCGCGCGGCGCGGACGACGGCCGCCTCCGGGTCGTTCCACAGGTACATCTGCGGGTAGACCGGGATGCAGTGGCCCCCCACCGCGATGCCGGGGCGGTGGATGTGACTGTAGGGCTGGGTGTTGCAGGCGTCGATGACGGCGTCGATGTCCACACCGGACCGGTCGGCGAACCGTGCGAACTGGTTGGCCAGCGCGATGTTGACGTCCCGGTAGGTGGTCTCGGCGAGCTTGGCCAGCTCGGCGGCCTCGGCCGAGCCCAGATCCCACACCCCGTTGGGCCGGGGCAGCTCCTCGCGGACGTCGAAGTCGAGCACCGACTCGTAGAACCGCACCCCGTCCTTGGCCGAGTGCGGGCCGATCCCGCCGACCAGCTTGGGGTAGCGGCGCAGGTCGGCGAAGACCCGTCCGGTGAAGACCCGCTCGGGGGAGAAGACCAGGGAGAAGTCCCGCTCGGGCAGCAGCCCGGAGTCCTGCGCCAGCAGCGGCGCGAACCGGTCCCGGGTGGTGCCCACCGGCAGCGTCGTCTCGTAGCTGACCAGCGTGCCGGGGCGCAGTCCGGCGGCGACGGCGCGGGTCGCGGCGTCCATCGCGCGGAAGTCCGGGGTACCGCGCTCGTCGACGAACAGCGGGACGACGAGCACGACGGCCTCCGCGTCGGAGACGGCCTCCGCGGTGTCCGTCGTCGCGGACAGCCGGCCCGCCTCCACCGCCTCGGCCAGCCGTTCCGCCAGCCCCTCCTCACCGGGGAACGGCACCGCCGCGTCGTTGACGCTCGCGACCACGCGCGCGTCGGTGTCCGCGCCCGTCACCTGGTGTCCCTTGGCCGCGAACTGGACGGCCAGTGGCAGCCCGATCTTCCCGAGCGCCACCACGCAGATCCGCATTCCCGTCTCCTTCCGGCTGCTCCTGATGGTCGGGTCGCTCCGGCGCCGCCTGATGCAGCAGCCGCGCGTAGATCCGGTCGAGCGTGCGGGCCTGGGCCTCCCAGGTCCACTCCTCCAGCAGGCCCGGACGCTCGTAGGCCGCCCGGTAGCGCTGTGGAGCGGCGAGCACCGCGCGCACGGCGCGTACGTAGTCGGCGGTGTCCTCCGCGCGGAAGACCTCGCCCTGGCCGGTCTCCCGGGTGGTGCCGGCCATCGTCCTGACGTCGCTGACCACCAGCGGCAGCCGGGCGTGCGCGTACTCGAAGAACTTGGTGATCAGCGCGATCTCGTGGTTCGTCCAGTGGTGCAGCGGGATCGCGCCCGCGTCCGCCTCCGCGAGGAAGGAAACGACCTGCCGGTAGGGCACGTACGGCAGGACGTGCAGCCGCTCGGC
Source organism: Streptomyces sp. NPDC006925 (assembly GCF_042869575.1). Classification (NCBI taxonomy): domain Bacteria; kingdom Bacillati; phylum Actinomycetota; class Actinomycetes; order Kitasatosporales; family Streptomycetaceae; genus Streptomyces; species Streptomyces sp. NPDC006925. The sequence continues at coordinate 49,576 of NZ_JBIAGB010000029.1, read as the reverse complement.
GGCCCCCAGTTCCGCGGCCCGCGCGCGCAGCTCGCGCAGATATCCGGCGGAGGGCCGGGGCACGACCAGCGCCGTGTGCACCTCGGGCAGTTCGGCCAGCGCCTCCACCATCGTGCCCAGCCCGCGTTGCGGGGCCGCGGCGCCGCTGTAGACGACCAACGGGGTCCCGGTGCCGATGCCGCACAGCGCGCGCAGGCTCGGCACGCCGTCCCGGCCGTCCCCGCCGTCGGCCGCCCCGGACCCGGTGCTCGCGGGCGCGGGGCGACCGCGCGGCGGACTTCCGGACGCCGGGGCCCCGGTGGTGATCGGGCCGGTGGTGGTCGGGCCGGTGGTGGTCGGGCCGGTGGTGGTCGGCCCGGTGGTGGTCGGCCCGGTCGCGGCGTGCGCCTCCGGCGCGTTCAGGACGACGGCCGGCTCCTCGGCGAGCCCGTGTGCCTCGCGCAGCAGCGCGGCCAGGGTGCCGGAGACCGTGACGGCGGCGTCCGCGCAGGGCGCGTACTCGCGCTCGTGCGCCAAGTGGGCCGGCAGCCACCGCACATCGTGTTGCCAGGGCCGGACGCCGGGCAGGTACTCGTGCGCGTCCCACACCAGCTTCACCGGCCGCCCGGCCGCCACCGCCCGGACCTTGGCGCGGGCGCCCACCCCCAGCATCCGGAAGTCGTGCGCGTGGATCAGGTCGGGCCGCAGCTCGTCCACCACCCGCCCGTAAGCGAGTTCGAAGTCGTAGAGGCCGGGCCACAGCCGCCGCCAGCAGCGCTCCTTGCGGGCGCGCCGCCACACGGCCACGGCCGCCCGGTCCAGCGGGGTGCCGGTGCCGCGCAGCGCCGTCCCCCGGTCGAGCTGGCGGGTGCGGAAGCCCACCCAGCGCTGGGCGAGCCGGGCGGCGGCCCGCGGACCGGCCAGCCGCGCCGCGGCGTACGGCACCGACCGGCGGTCGGCGGCCAGTGCGGCGCGGCGGGTGCGCAGTTCGTCACGCCACGCCTTGACGCGCTGCGCGCGATAGGGCGCGGTGGCCGGCCGGTAGGCCAGCGGCCGGGTCAGCAGCGGACGGCGGGCCGTGCGCGGCGGACGGTCGAGCGGGGTGGGCACGGGCAGCAGCCGCACCTGCGCTCCGCCCAGCCGCCAGGACGCGGGCCGTCCGTCGGGGGAGCGGCCCAGCAGCACCACGTCCCAGCCGGCCGCGGCGGCCGACCGGGCAGTCTTCTGCACCCGGGAGTCTCCCTCCACCCCGTTGCACACCAGCATCACGATCCGGCCCCGCCGCCCGGAGGCGGACCGCTGCTCCGCGCCAGGTGTGCCGCCCGTTCCGGCGCCGCTGTCGAACTCCACGGGTGTCCCCTTCTGTTGTCGGCCGCTTCTGTCGTCGGCCGCCGCGCGCCGCCGGAGAAGGCGGCGCGGGTGCTCAGCGCAGGAAGCCGTCCAGCACGTCCGCCGTGTAGGTGCCGTCGTGGTAGGTGCGCACGTACTCGGCGGACTCCTGCGCGGTACGCCGGGCGAAGTCGCGGTCCTCCAGCAGCGACTCGACGGCGCCGCGCAGGGTGGCGGGGGTGGCGTTGACGATCGGGGGCCGGATGCCGACCGACCGGTGCAGCCGCTCGTCCAGGAAGGCGATGACGGGCCGGCCCGCTGCCATCCCCTCGCAGGCGAAGGTGCCGTAGGTGCCGACGGCGAACTGGTCGACGACCACGTCCGCGCCCTTGACCAGTTCCCGCACCTCGCTCCAGGGTGCCCCGGTCAGCATCCGGAACTCGATCAGACCGCGCCGGTCCATCTCCTCCAGCACCGGCACCACCTTCTCGGTGCCCTTCGTCCACCGCTTGGAGGGCGCGTGCACCACCACGGGCCGGGAGCGTTCCATGGCGGGCCGCTCGCTCGCCCAGCTCCCGGTGTCGACCACCAGCGGCGCCCAGCGGGCCCCGGGCAGCTCCTCCAGCAGGTCGGGGGTGGTCACGAACTGGGGCAGTCCGCTCTGCGCGGCCGCCCGCCGGTTGCGGGCGCTCTTCCTCGTCAGAGCCTTGAGGACGGCCTCGTCGGCGGCGTGGAAGAGGGAGTGCTCGTAGCGGCTCATGTGCCGCTGGGGGTCGCGCACGTCGCTGCCGTGCGCCAGCAGCGCCACCTTGATCCCGGCGGCGGACAGCGAGGGCAGGTCGTCCTGGATGTGGCCGCCGTTGAGCCGGCCCAGCGCCGGGGTGAAGGAGTCGGCCAGGTAATGCGTGTAGGAGCCCAGCACCCGGCGTGCCCGCTCCAGTTGGAAACCCAGGTCGCCGGTCCGCTCGCCGATCGCGTAGATGTCGGCCGGATAGATGACGCTCTGGTCGTGGGTCTGCATCACGACCTCGGCCGACAGGTCCTGGCGGCGCTCGCACAGCGCTCGCGCGAATCCGGCGAGCTGACCGGCCGAGTTGGCGCACCCCAGGCCGAGCCGTACCGGGGTGCCGCCCAGGGACCGCCACGCGGACGGCGCAGCGCCGGACTCCGGCGACACCGGGGACACGGCACGCGCCGGGGCGGCCGGTCCGGGCTGCTCGGAGGCGGACCACGGCACGCCGCGGGGCGCCAGACGGGCCGCGGCGGCCGGGCCCGCGAGCTGCTCGTAGAGGTCCAGCAGTCCCGCCGACTGCTGCTCCCAGGACAGCTCCCGCAGCAGCGGTTCGGTGATCCGCGCGGCCAGCGTGCTCCGCTTGGCGAGGCCGCGCTGCACGGCCGCCACGAAGGAGCGGACGTCCTCGGTGGCGAACACCTCGCCGACACCGGTGCGTTCGACGAAGTTGCGCAGCGTGCGCACCCCGCTGGTGACCATCGGCAGTCCGGCGTGCAGGTACTCGGCCGCCTTGGTGGGCAGCGAGATCTCGCAGTTGGGCACATGCCGGAAGCAGACCAGGCCGAGGTCGGCGGAGGAGAGGTAGTCGGGCACCTGCTCCTGCGGCACGTAGGGCACCACGTGCACCCGCTGCCGGACGCCCAGCTCCTCGGCCCGGGCCAGCAGCCCCTGGAGCGTCGCGTTCTCCTTGCCGGCGACCAGCGCGAGATGGGCGTGCGGCAGCTCCGCCAGGCCCTCCACGGCGGTGTCCAGCCCGCGCTCGGGGCCGATCCATCCGGCGTAGACGAGCAACGGTACGTCGGGGCTCAACCCGCACACGTCCCGGACGCGGACGCACTCGCCCGCCGTGGCGCTGACGGTCTCGCGGACCGGCGCGTTGGCGACGACCAGCGGCTCGGCGGGCAGCGCGTACGCCTCGCGCAGGATGCCGGCCAGTTCCCCGGAGACGGTGACCACCGCGTCGGCGCGGCCGATGAACTCCTCCTCCACTCCGGGGAAGGCGCTGGCGCGCACCGCGTCGGGCCACTCGACGCCGCGGACGTACTCGTGCGCGTCGTACAGCCAGCGGGTGGGCACACCACGGGCCCGCAGCCGGGCGGCGCTGCGCGCCCCCACGGCGATCATCAGATGGTCGTTGGCGTGGATGACGTCCGGTTCCAGCTCCTCCACGACCGGACCGAACGCCAGGTCGATGTCGAGCAGTTCGGGCCAGTCGGTGCGCCAGTCGCCGGTGGGCCGCGTCGCACCCGCCACCTGCCGCCGCTCCCACCGGTAGGCCCGGCCGCGGCCCCGGTGCGCGTACCGGCGGGCCCGCACCCATCCGCGGAGCGCCTCCCGGGCGAGCTGCCGGGCCAGTGCGGCGGCCCGCGGCTCCTGGCCGGCCGGCCGCTCGGGTGCGGGGCCGCCGAGCCAGCCGACGCGTGCCGTCTGCTCGCGCACCCAGGCCGCGTGCGCGGCCCGGGCCCGTACCCAGGCGGCGTCGTCGGGCAGTCCGAACTGGGTGAGCCGGCTGCGTACTCCGGGGCGGCGGCGCTCGGTGGCGACCACGGCCCGCAGATGCGCCGAGACCGGCACCTTGATGACCCGGACCGGGCCGAGCACCGACTCCTCGCGCCGCCGGGAGGGGCTGCGCCCGACCAGCGTCACGTCCCAGCCCGCCCGGGCCGCGGCGATCGCGGTCTTCTGCACCCGCGAGTCCCCGGCGATGGTGTTGCCGACGACGACGGCCAGCCGCGGACGCCCCCGGGGACGCTCCTCACCCTGCCGGGCTGCGCTCCCGGCCATCCGCCCGGCCGCCGCGCCGGGCGCCTCGGGTGCGTTGCTGCCGCGCGCCGTCCGGCGCCGGATGCTGCGGTGCGTGTGCCTCATGCCGTGTGCTCCGCGATGGTGGGGGCCGTCGGGTCGTGGGGGGCCGTCGGGTCGTGGGGGGCCGTCGGGTCGTGGGAGGTGGCGGCGGCGTGCGGCGCCGGTCCGCCCGGGTCCGGCGCAGCGGCGGATGTTCTGACGGGAGAGGCCACCACGAGCGGTTCGAGCGGCCCGGCCGTCTCTCCCGCCGCCGGGGGCGCCCCGCCACGTACCCGGCCCGCCTCGCGTGCCGACTCCAGCACGGCCGCCGACACCTCCACCGTCCGCAGCCCCTCGCGGGCCGTGACGATGCCGCTGCCCTCGCCGGTGCCCTCGCGCACCGCGTCGCGGAACCGCTCGTGCTCGACGAGCAGCGGCTCACGCTTGGGGAACGCGTACCGCACCGCGTCGCCCTCGGCGACCCCGCGGAAGGCGCGCAGGGCCTCCCACTCGGTGGCCACCGCGCCGTTGGCGTGGAAGGTCAGATCGGCGGTGAGGGTGTCCGCGACGAAGCAGCCCCGCTCGCCCGTGACGGCGGTGAAGCGCTCCTTGAGCGGGCTGAGCCAGTTCACCAGGTGGCTGACCATGGTGCCGCCGGTCAGCGAGCCGACGACGGCCACCATGTCCTCGTGCTCGCGGCCGCTCTTGGAGACGGTGCGGGCCGAGAGCGAGGCGTAGCCCTGCCCGGTGATCCAGCTCGTCAGGTCGATGTCGTGGGTGGCCAGGTCCTTGACCACGCCCACGTCGGCGATCCGGTGCGGGAAGGGCCCCTGCCGCCGGGTGACGACCTGGAAGAGGTCCCCCAGCTCCCCCGCCTCCAGCCGGGTGCGCAGTTGCTGGAGCGCGGGGTTGAACCGCTCCACGTGGCCCACCCCGGCGACCAGGCCGCGCTCCTCGAAGGCCTGCACCAGCCGCCGTGCGGCCTGCGGCGTGTGTGCCAGCGGCTTCTCCAGCAGCGCGCACACGTCGTGCGCGGCGAGCTGCAGGCCGACCTCCTCGTGCAGCGCGGTCGGACAGGCGACGACCGCGTAGTCGACGCCCAGCGCCAGCAGGTCGGCCACCTCGCGCAGCACCGGCACGCCCGGCGGCAGGGGCCCGCCGGTGTGCGGGGCTCCGGCCGGGTCGACGACGCCGACGAACTCCACGCCGTCCAGCGCGGAGAGGATCCGCGCGTGGTTGCGGCCCATCACCCCCAGTCCGACGAGTCCGGCGCGCAGCCGCCGCCCGGAACCGTGCCCCGCGTGCTGCTCCGGCCCCGCGGCCGCGGCGGCGGCCCCGGGGCCGGACCCCGCGCGGGGCGCACGGGCGGTCCTGGGCGCGTTGGCCGCGGGTGCCACGGGGGCGGCCGCCGCGGTCGGCGCCGCCGAGGCCGCCCTCGCCGCCGTCATTCGGTCACTCCGGCCCGGCTCGCTGCGCTGTTCGCGGCGGCCACGATCCGGTCCAGGTCCTCGGGGGTGAGTGCCGGGTGCACGGGCAGCGAGAGCACCTCGGCTGCGGCCTGGTCGGTGACCGGAAGGTCGGCGCCCAGGTGCGCGTAGGGCTTCAGCCGGTGGATGGGCGTCGGATAGTAGACGGCGCACCCCACCCCCGCGGCCTGCACCTCGCGCTGGACGGCGTCCCGTACGGCGGAGCCGCCCGGGACCCGGACCGTGTACTGGTGGAAGACATGCCGGGCGCCGTCGGCGACCTGCGGGGTGACCAGTCCGCCGGTCAGGCCCGCGTCGAGCGCCTTGGCGTTGGTGCGGCGCTGCTCGGTCCACTCCGGCAGCCGTTCGAGCTGCACCCGGCCGATGGCCGCCGCCACGTCGGTCATCCGCATGTTGGCACCGACGATCTCGTTCTCGTACCGCTGCTCCATGCCCTGGTTGCGCAGCAGCCGCAGGGTGCGGGCCCGCTCCGCGTCCGGGACGACGACCATGCCGCCCTCCAGGGCGTGCATGTTCTTGGTCGGGTAGAAGCTGAAGCAGGCCGCGTCCCCGAAAGCGCCCACCGGCCGCCCGTGCAGCGCGGCGGCGTGCGCCTGGCAGGCGTCCTCGACGACGGCCAGTCCGTGCCGCTGCGCGAGCTGGGTGAGGCGCCCCATGGGCGCCGGATGGCCGTACAGGTGCACCGGCAGCAGTGCGGCGGTACGCGGACCGACGGCGTCAGCGGCGGCGTCCGGGTCCAGGCAGAAGGTCTCCGGGTCGATCTCCGCGAAGACGGGTTCGGCGCCGGCGAGCCGGACCGCGTTCGCCGTGGCGGCGAACGAGAACGAGGGGACGACGACCTCGTCGCCCTGCCCGATGCCGAGCGCGAGCAGCGCCAGGTGCAGCGCGGAGGTGCCCGAGTTCACGGCGACGCACGGACGACCCTCGACCAGTGCGCCGAACTCTTCTTCGAAAGCCGCCACTTCGGGGCCCTGGACCACGCGGCCGTCGCGCAGGACCCGCACGGCGGCGGCGACCTCGTCGTCCCCGAGCACGGGTTTGGCGGCCGGAATCATGGGCTTGGCAGCCGGAATCATGTCTTTTCGCAGCCCTTGCATGCGGATGTGCCCTCCGGTTCCCCCGGCAGATTCGCCCTATGTGGACCCGCATCCGGCCACCCTCTTGCATGATTTGCTTACAAATCACTCGGATCGCCTACATCTGCACCCCGGACGAGAGCGCGGCGGCGCCTTCCGAACGCGCCCCGTCACCGAGCGGACGACAGGAGCCGGCCCCGGGACCGGCTCCGTCAGCGGCCGGGCCCCGTCAGCGGCTCGGCCCCGTCAGGAACCCGGCGGGGCCCCGTCAGCGGCCCCGGCTCCTCCCGAGCACACCACCCGGTGCCGCTCATGGCGCGGACCGCCAGATCACCCTCACGGAGCGGACAGCCCGGTCCCCGTCACGGAGCGGCCCGCCCCCGCCCCCGTCACGGGCGGCCGCGCGCCCCCGCCCCGTGCTCCACGGGCCGCACCTCGCGGAGGCCGGGGCCGGACCCGGCCGCCTCGGCGGCGCCCTCCTCGGGCTGCTCCCGATACCGCTCGCCCGTCCTGGGGCACTCCCACTCCCCCGGCCGCTCCGGCACCGGACGCAGCCGCACCCCGGACCGGCCCACCCAGCCGATGCGGCGCGCCGGAACCCCCGCGACGAGGCCGAAGTCGGGTACGTCTGCCGTCACCACGGCGCCCGCCGCCACCATCGCCCAGCGGCCGATCCGCACCGGCGCCACACACACGGCGCGCGCGCCGAGCGAGGCGCCGTCGTCGACCGTGACCCCCACCGCCTCCCAGTCCCCCGCGCGTTTGAGCGCGCCGTCCGGCTCCACCGCGCGTGGGGCGCGGTCGTTGGTGAGGACCACGGCCGGTCCGACGAAGACGCCGTCGCCCAGGACGGCGGGCTCGTAGACCAAGGCGTGGTTCTGCAGCTTGCAGCGGTCGCCGATCCGGACCCCGGCACCGACGTAGGCACCCCGCCCGATCACGCACTCCGCGCCGAGTTCCGCGTCCTCGCGCACCTGCGCGAGCTCCCACACGGTGCTGCCGTCCCCCACGGCGGCGCGCTCGGAGACCTGCGCGCCCGGCATCGCACGGAAGTCCCCCGCACGCGTGTGGTGCGGCGGACGGAAGGACGAGGCCGGTCCGGAGGCGGCGGCCGGGGTCGGGGAGGCCGGGTTGGGGGTGGGATCGGCGGTGGGCATGGCGACTCGCTCTCTGTGCGGGGCGGTACGGGGGCGGTACGGGGGCGGAACGACACGGCGGACACGGCGGACGCGTCGGGACCGGCGGTCCGGGGCCGCTTCGACCGGGCCGGACCACTCCGGCCCGGTCCGGCCCGGCGAACCGGTCCGGGGCCGAATATGGCCGCGGCACGCGGCGTGTCCGGCGACCGGCGCGCGCGACGCACCCGGAGTCCGCCCGCTTCCCCGCGGCGCCCCTCCGCCGACCGGGTGAGCGGCACCCCGGCGGCGCGCCGCAGGCGCGGGGGCCGACGGGCCCGGGGAGAGGCTGGCGGTATGTCGCGCTCGGATGAGATCCCCGTCCCCCAACCGGCGCAGGGACCACGGGCCTTCGGTCTGCCCGGCACACTGGTCCAGCGCTGGAACGCGCTCGCCGTCCTCGCCTGCGGCGCGACCGTCCTCGTCCTGGGGTACCGGCACCGCTGGACCAACGACGACGCGCTGATCTACACCCGCACCGTGCGGCAGATCCTGGCGGGCAACGGCCCGGTCTACAACGTCGGCGAGCGGGCCGAGACCTCGACCGGGACGCTCTGGCAGTGGCTGCTCGCCGCCGGGAGCACCGCGCCCGGGGTGGACGACCCGCTGCGGCTCGCGGTCGCGCTGGGGCTGCTGTGCACCGTGGCGGGCTTCCTGCTGGCGCTGGACGGCAGCCGCCGGATGATCCGCCTGCACCGGCCCGCGGGCGCGCTGCTGCCCGTCGGGGTGCTGGTGTTGCTCCCGCTCTGCGCGACCTGGGACTACGCGACCTCCGGGCTGGAGAGCGGGCTGACCTTCGGCTATCTGGGCGGCTGCTGGTGGCTGCTGGTCCGGGCGCGCTCGGAACCCGAACCGGAACAGGATCCGGCCCCGGAACAGGACCGGGACCGGGACCGGGACCGGAAGGCGTCGGCGCTCCGCTGGCTGCGGCACGCGCTCACGGCACCCGGACGGGCGCTGCCCGCCACCGCGTTCGTGTTCGGCCTGGGCCCGCTGGTGCGGCCGGACCTCGTGCTGGTCGGCGCCGTGTTCCTGGTCGCGCTGTGGGTGGTGCGGCGCCCCCGGCCGCGCACCGCGCTCGCCTGGGCGGGCGCGGCGGTCGCGCTGCCGGGCGGCTACGAACTCTTCCGCGCCGGGTACTACGGCGTACTCGTCCCGCTCCCGGCCATCGCCAAGGAAGCCTCCGGCAGCCAGTGGGGCTACGGCTGGTACTACCTGCGCAACACCTTGGACCCGTACCTGCTGTGGGTACCGCTCGGCCTCCTCGCCGCGTACGGAGTGCTCCACCTGGTCCGTGCGCGACACGGAAGAAGAAACGGCAGCGGAAACGGCAGGGGCAGCGACAGCACAGACGGGAGCGCAGGCGGGAGCGGCATCGACAGCAGCGGCTGTGCGCCGGGCGCGCCACGCGGGGCCGACGCCGCGCTGGTGGTGGCGCCCGCCGTGGCGGGGCTGCTCTCGGCGCTCTTCGTGGTGAAGGTCGGCGGCGACTTCATGCACGGCCGGATGGTGCTGCCCGCCCTCTTCCTGCTGCTGCTGCCCGTCCTCCTGCTGCCGTTCGGTCGTGCGGCGGCCGTGCTGACGGCGGCGGTGGCAGGCTGGGGCCTGGTCTGTCTCGTCGCGCTCCGCCCGCCGCTGGGGAGCCTCGAGGACGAGCGGATCGTCTTCGACTCGCACAGCGTCTACCAGCAGGCGCTGGGCGCGCACCATCCGGTGAGCCAGTACGACCACACCGCGGCGCCGCGGGACTTCACCCTGGTGGCGCGGCACGCCCTGCGCGAGGGCGGGCACACGCTGGTGCTGCGGCTGCCCCGCGACACCGGGTTCCCGCTGGTGCCGCTGGCCCCTCGGGTGCGGGCGCCGGTCGCGGGCGCGGAGGCGCGGCTGGGGCTGGCCGGGGCCGTCCTCCCGCTGGACGGCCGGGTCGTGGACATCCTCGGTCTGGGCAACCCGCTGGGCGCCCACACCGAACCCGTCTCGCACCGCAAGGCGGGGCACGAGAAGCCGCTGAACCGCGCCTGGATCCTCGCCGACCTGACCGCGCCGGGCGCACCGGTGCCCCGGGGCGTCGATCCGCGCCGGGTGCGGGCCGCCCGGCACGCGCTGACCTGCGGCCCGCTGCCCGACCTCCTCGACTCGACCCGGGCGCCGCTGACCCCGGGCCGCTTCTGGAGCAATCTGCGGGGCTCCTGGTCGCGCACCACCGTGCGCATCCCGCCGGACCCGCTGGTGGCCGAACGCCGGCTGTGCTGAGCGTGTCCGGGCCGAGCCGGTCGCGGCGGTCGCGGCGGTCGGGTCAGCGGCGGGCGCGGCGCACGGCGCGGGTCATCAGCGGGGGCAGGAGGTCGACGGCGAGCCGCCGGACGGCCGCGGCGCGCAGTGCGGTCCCCCGGGCCGTACCGGACTCGGCGTGCCGCGAGACGGGCAGCACCGGCGGGTCGGCCTTGCGCGCCCCCACCAGCAGCAGCCGTCGGCCCGCGACCTCCTGCCACTGCAGCCAGCACTTGCCGCGGGCCCGCAGTTCGGCGTGGAGGGCGTCCTGCCAGGGTTCCGGGTCTCCCCAGGTGCCGTAGAACTTGTGGCCGGACACGCAGACCGGCCGCAGCCCGTCCTCCAGCACGGCCTGCCAGGTGGCGCAGGCGACACCTGGTGTGTGGTCGGAGCGGTAGTCGTCCAGGACGACGAGCCCTGCCGGGCCGAGGGCGCCCCGCGCGGCGGCGATGTCCCCGCGCACGTGCGCGTACAGGTGGGAGGCGTCCACGTGGACGAAGCGGCAGCTGCCGTCCGCCACCTCGTCGGGCACCGCCGTCGTCGGCGCCTGGAGGATCCGCGGCAGCTCGTCGTGGAAGGAGAGGTAGTTGGCCTCGAAGGCGCGTCGGGTCAGCGTGGGGTAGGAGCGCCGCAGCTCGCGCCCGTTGGCGTCGTCGGGCGCGGCCTCGGAGTCGAAGAGGTCGCAGACGGTGAAGCGTTCGTCCGGGCCGTTCAGGTATCCGCCGGTCAGGACGGCGCTCTTGCCGAGATAGGCACCCATCTCCAGCAGGTCGCCGCGGTGCTGGAGTTCGCGCTGCCGGGTCAGGAACCAGTCGAAGAGGATCAGGTCCGTGCGGTAGAACCAGCCGGGTACCTCCTCGAAGGTCCGGGGCCTGGGCGGTTCCCGGCCGTCGGCGGCATCGGCGGCGGGGGCTTCGGCGGCGGCGTCGGGCAGAGCCCGGCCGGACGAGGCGGTGGTCGTCATGGGAAGGCGCTCTCCTCGGTACGGGTGCGTGCGGGCGTCCCTGGCACCTGTACCGCCCGCCGGGGCGCGTCGGAGCCCGCCGCGCCGTGCGTCGGCAGAGCTTCGGCGAGCCGCAGCGGCGCGGCCATCCGGGATTCAGCCGCCGTTCGCGATCCGGCCCGGCACCCGGGTCCCGCCGGTGCGGGGTGCCACGGTCCGGCCGTCCGCCGGCCACCGGCCGCTGCCGCCCTGCGGGGCGCGCACCCGGGGGAGCCGACTCTCGGGCGCCGGGGCGCCGCCCGCTTCCGGCGCGGCCCGCCCGTGCAGCCATCCGGGGAACGACGGTTCCACCAGCGGCCAGAGCACCTGCCGCACATGCGGCAACCCCAGCAGCATCGTGAGCCCCACGGCGAGCACCGTCGTCCCCACCACCGCCAGCAGGCCCCCGGTGACCACCACCTGGTAGCCGCCGGTCTGCCGGACGGCCTCGACGACGAGTCCGTGCAGCAGGAAGGGGTAGAGCGCGCAGGCACCCAGCACGGTGTAGCCGGTGCGGCGTGCGGGGACCAGCGCGAGGAACGCGGCCACGAGCACCCCGCCGAGCACGAACAGCGCGAGCCGCACGCCCACGTACGGCAGCGGGCGCAGGCCCAGTTCGTGGGCGCCCGCCTCCATCAGCAGCCAGTCGCGGCTCACCCGGGGCGCCGCCCACCAGGCGCCCGCCGCGGCGGCGGCCAGCACCGGCAGTGCCCATCTGCGCGCGGCCCGGTTGCGCAGCGGGCGCAGTCGGTCGGCGCGCAGCCGCAGCCCCAGGACGAACCACGGCCAGTACATCAGCAGCTGGGACAGGGCCAGTTCGTCTCCCAGGTCGGTGAACCCGGCGGCGACCGACAGCAGCGCGGCGAAGGCCACCGGCCAGCGGACGGCCCGCCACAGGGGCGCCGTCAGCCGCCAGACGAACAGCGCCAGCAGGAACCAGCACACGAAGGAGGGCCGGGTCGGGGTGACGGCGAAGGGCTGCTCCCAGAAGAGGGTGCGCATCCCCCCGAAGGCGGCCTCGAAGACGAGGTAGGGGACCAGCAGGTGCGTCAGCAGCCTGCGCATCTGGTCGGGCCGCCCGGTGAAGTTCCGCGAGAGGTGGCCGCACAGCAGTGCGAGGGCGGGCAGGTGGAAGGAGTACACCAGCAGCGAGGCGGCCTCGACACCGCGCATGGCGTCGGCGACGGGTGCCCAGTTGTGCTCCAGGACGACGAGGAGGACCAGCAGGAAGCGCGCGTTGTCGAGGAACGGGTCGCGTCCGCTGAGCCGCCCCGCAGCGGAGGCGCCGCGGGCCCGCCGATGGGATCCCCGGGCCGCTCTCTGATGGGCTCCCGCGGCCGTCCCCGGGCCGCCGGAGTCGCCTTCGCGCGCCCCTCGGGCCTCGTCCGCCGCGCCGCGCTCCCCGGGCCGCCGGGTGCCCGAGGAGGACGGCGCCGGGGAGGGCGCGGGCAGCCCGGAGGCGGTTCCGGGCGGCCCGGGGAGGACGCCGCCGCCGGAGCCCTCCGGCCCGGCGCAGGAGCCCAGGGCCGAGACCGTGGGCGCGTACCGCGGCGCGGCTTCGCCGTCCGGCGGCGCGGTACGCGGCGGTTCCGCGGCGCCGGGTGCCGTGCGCGACGGTGTCACGAAGGTGTCGGTGAAAGGGTCCCAGGCCATCACGCCGTCCTTGGCTCACTCGTTCCGGGCGAGCGTCCCCGGCGCCGCGGCCGGGTGAGACCCGGCACCGGTGGCTCGATGAGGGGCCGCGCGAGCCGCCGTACGAGCGCGGTCGACAGCAGTACGGCGACGGCGGCTCCGCAGACCGTCAGCAGACCGGCACCGAGCGGGCCGAGCGGACGCAGCGGCGCGTCCCAGCCGTAGCCGTGCGCGGCGGTGGTCAGCAGTCCGTGCAGCAGGTACGGGTACAGCGTCACGGCCCCGAACGCGGTGATCCAGCGGGTGCGCCGGGGCACCACCGCGAGGAAGGCGCCGGTCATCAGGGCCGTCACCGCGAACAGCGCGAGCCGCACCAGCAGGTAGGGCAGCGTGCTCGCGTGCAGTTCGGCCTGGCCGTAGCTCATCCACAGCCAGTGCACATCGGTGCCCGGCGCGAGCGCGTACGCCGCGGCGCCGCCCGCGGCGAGCACCAGCGGGGCGCAGCACCGCAGCGGGACGCTGGTCCGCAGCCGGGCGAAGTGGGCGGGCCGCAGGGCCAGTCCGAGGACGAACCACGGCAGGAACATCAGCACCCTGGGCAGCGCCAGGTCGTCCCCGAGGGTGGAGGTGCCGGCGGCGAGGGAGACGAGCACGGCGACCGGCAGCGGCCGGGGGATCACCCGCCACAGGGGGACCGTGAGCCGCCAGACGAAGAGTGCGGCCAGGAACCAGCACACGAACGTGGGTTCGGTCAGGGTCAGCCGGAACGGCTTCCCCCAGGCGGCGGTCTCCACCGCGGTGTAGAGCACCTCGAAGACGAGGTAGGGCACCAGCACTCCGGCCACCAGTCTGCGCAGTTGCGCGGGGCGTCCGGTGAAACCGCGGGAGAAGTAGCCGCTCAGCAGGATGAAGGCGGGCATGTGGAAGGAGGAGATCCACAGATAGCCGGCCTTGACGGTGCGGGAGCCCTCGACGAGCCCCATCGGCCAGCTGTGGCCGATCACGACGAGCACGATGAGCAGGAACTTCGCGTTGTCGAGGAACGGGTCCCGGGCGGGGCGCCCTGTGCCGTCGGCCGCGCCGCCGGCGACGGCCGCGTCGCCGGCAGTGTCGTGGGCCGCGCCGGCAGGTGCCCCGGAGCCGACCGGCGCCCCGGAATCGGCCGGCGCCCCGGAAGCGACCGCCGACGCCGTACCGGCTGCCGCCGGGGCGGCCCCCTCGGCGGCCGCGCCGTCCGCGGGCACGCCGGAACCGGCGGGCGGGCCGCCGTCGGTGCCGCCCGGTCCGGCTGGGTCGATGATCTTCGAGGCCATTGATCAGACAGTAGGCGCGGCGGCTGTCCATCCGGTCGCGGCATGCCGCCGCGAGGGCCGAACGAGGGACATACGAGTGTTACGAGCGCATCCCCTCCCTTTTCACACCTCAAATAGTCGGTGGAAATCATCTGTTTTCGAGCACATGGACGTGCGCAGCACGGAGAAGGGGAAGCCGCGGATGAAGATCGTGTTCCTGCTGGACAACGCCTACGGAATCGGCGGGACGATCAGGTCGACGGTGAACCTCTCCGGAGCGCTTGCCGATCGGCACCAGGTGGAGGTCGTCAGCCTCCGCCGGTCACGCCAGGAACCGGCGCTCGTCTTCGACCCCCGCGTCACCCTCACCTCCCTCATCGACCTGCGCCGCTCCTCCCCCGGCTACGACGGGGACCACCCGGACTACCGGCGGCCCAGCGAGCGCTTCATCGAGGGCCGCGACCACGTCGAGCGCGGCATCGCCACCCGGCTGGGCGACCTGCGGGTGAAGGCACTCCTGGAGCGGTTGGACGCGGACGTCGTCATCGGCACCCGGCCGAAGATCAACGACTACCTCGCCGCCTACGGCACCGACCGCTATCTGCGCATCGGGCAGGAACACCTCACCCACGCGATGCACAGCGACCACATCCGCAGCCACCAGGACGCCGCCCTGGCCCACCTGGACGCCTTCGTCACGGTCTCCTACGCGGACGCCGCCGACTACCGCGCCGCCCTGCCCGAGGTGCGGGCCGAGATCACCTGCGTGCCCAACGCGGTACCCGCCTCGCAGGTCGAACCCTCCGACGGAGAGGCCAAGCTCATCGTCGCCGCGGGCCGCCTCATCAAGGTCAAGCGGTACGACCGGCTGCTGCGCGCCTTCGCGCTGGTCGCCGACGTCCACCCGGACTGGTCGCTGCGGCTGTACGGGCGCGGTCCGCAACAGGACGCGCTGCGGGCCACCCTGAACGACTGCAACCTCCACGACCGCGCGTTCCTGATGGGCGTCCACTCCCCCATCGAGACGGAGTGGGCGAAGGGCTCCATCGCAGCCGTCTCCTCCGACGCCGAGTCCTTCGGCATGACCCTGGTGGAGGCCATGCACTGCGGCGTCCCGGTCGTCAGCACCGACTGCCCGTACGGACCGGGAGAGATCATCACCAACGGCCAGGACGGGCTGCTCGCCCCGCTGGGCGGCAGCGAGGAGACGACCGTACGCGGCTACGCCGACGCCCTGCTGCACCTGATCGAGGACCCGGACCTCCGCTCCCGGATGGCCGGCGCGGCCCGGGAGAAGGCCGCCCGCTACTGCCCCCGGCGGGTGGCGGGCGAGTACGAGGCCCTGCTGACCCGGCTGTCGGCGGGCCGCCCCGGCGCGGGCGCCGCCCCCGGCCGCGCCGCACCCGAGGCCGCACCGCCGAACGGCGGCCCCGGACAGCCGGCAGGACCGACACAGCCGTCCGGCCCCGGACAGGCTCCCGGACCGGCACCGGCACCGGCAGCCGCACCGGCGCCGACAGCAGAGACCGCGCAACCGGCGGGAGACGCGCGGCCGGCCGGACCCGCGCAACCGGCGGGCGACGCGCAGACCGGGCCGGGAACACCGGGCGGGTCCGCCGCCCGGCAGCCCGCAGCCGCGGCATCCGCCCCCCGCGCGGGCAGCCGTGCGCGGGTCGCACGGGCCGCCCGCCGCCTCGTACCGCGGGCGCTCGTCCCCGCGCTGCGCCCCCTGGCCCGTGCCCTGCGACCGGGCGGAGGCGCGCCGGGCGGCGCCGCCAAGGGGATGCGGCGCCCGGTGGCCCGGGCGCGAGCCGAGCGGGACGGGGCCCTACTGGTCCGGCTCCGGGCCGACACGCTCCCCAAGGGCCCGGCGGTGCTGTCCCTGCGCCCCCGGCACCGGGACGACTCCGCACCCGTCCGCCTCCCGCTGCCGCCCCGCGACCGGGCGGACGCGGACGGCTGGGTCGCCCTCCGGCTGGAGCGCTCCGGAGCGGACCTGTACGAGGCCCGGTGGGACGCCTACGTGGAGCGCACCTCCGACGGCGCGGCAAGACGGGTCAAGGCCCTCCTCGTGGAGACGGCGCACCTGCTCTCCATGCCGGCGCCGCTCACCGGCGACGGCACCCTGAACCCCCGGATCCCCTACGTCACCAGCGACGGCTACCTCGCCGTGCGCGCCTGGTCGCGCACCCGGCACGCGGAAGTCACCTCGATCGAGATGGGCGAGCACGGCTACACCCTCACGGCACGGCTGTACGGGCGGGGCACGCGCCCGGCGCTGTCGCGGCGCACCGAGGAGCTGTCCGGCGGGCCGGTGCTGGCGGCGGTGCCGCGCGACAATCCGCGCCAGGCCTTCGAGTTCCCCGGGCGGTGGAGCGGTGACGGCGCAGAGGGCACGGAGCGCACGGACACCGTGCGGATGGAGCTGCCCTTCGAGCTGCCCGCAGCGTTCGCCGACGGCGCCCCGCAGGGCGTGTGGGACCTGTGGCTGCGCCCCGGCCTCGGCCCCGAGAGGATGCGCATGGGGCGGCTGCTGGGCGACCTGCCGGACCGCAAGAAGACCGACGTCACCCCGCCCACCCGGCTCGGCGACGGCGGCCAGGCCGTGCAGCTCTATTTCTCGCTCAACAACAACCTCGTCCTCGCCCTGCGGACCCTCGCCCCGCACCCGGCGGAGCAGGTACGGCAGCCCGGCGCGGAGCAGGCCGCCCGGGGCGGGGCCGCGGCGGACGCCGCGAGCCGTCAGGACCGGTCGTCGGCACCGAGCGCCTCGACCCGCGCCTGATCCGGACCGGCCTGCGCGGCGCCCGGGCCGCCGCGCTCCCGCACGTGCCGTGCGCGGGCCTCGGCCTCCCGCGCCAGGGCCTGCACGGCACGGTCGAAGCGGACCAGCGAGGGCGGCTCGGCCGGGCCGAGCAGCCGCACCTTCAGTGCGGCGCGGGCGGCGGCGAGCGCGTCCTCCTCCGGGTGCCGCACGGTCCGCAGCAGTCCGGGAACCCCCGCGCCGTCCGGGCCCAGCACGGTGGCCGCGCGCACGGTGGGGAAGGCGCGGCGGAAGCCGTCCTCGTCCATACCGCTGGTGTTGACGACCGCGTACGGCTTCTCGCTGCTGAGGTAGTCCGAGACCACCGAGGAGACGTCCGAGACGAGCACGTCGGCCTCGTTGAAACAGCTGAACAGCCCTGGTCTGGGCCCGTCGACGACCTGGTGCCACCCGGCGGGCCGCGCCGCCCAGTACGCCTCCTCCCACCGCCGCTGGGCCTCGGCCGTCGCCCTGGCGCGGCCCGGCGCCGGTGCCTGCTGGCGCAGCATCCGCTCCACCTCGTCGGCATGCTGCCGCAGGTCGGCGCGGGTCAGCTCCTCCAGCGCACGGGTCGCCTCCTCCAACGCGGCGACCGCCTCCGGATCCGGCTGCGCGCCGCCCTGCCCGGCGCCCGCGCGGAGGACCAGCGCGCGGATGCGCCGGTCGGCGGCGCCCGCCCGCGGGTCGATCGACCCGGTCATCGGGTGCGGTTTGTACAGCAGCCGCACCTTGGGGTCGGCCAGCAGCGCGCGGACGATGTTCTCCCCCGCCGTGAGCACCGAGGTGTTGCCCGGATCGTCGGTGAACCCCTCCCAGGTGGGCGCATAGAGCACGGTCAGCCGCCCGTCTCCGCCGCCCGCCGAGCGCTCGTCGGCGTGCCGGATGGGGGTGAGCTGGGGGCGGCCGACCTCGACGACGTCCTTGTCGTCCACGCCGACCTCGGCGAGCCGGTAGCGCTCGCGGGCGGCTTCGCCGGCGACCCACACCTGGTCGTAGGCCTTGGCGTAGGGGTTGCAGGAGGAGAGTTTGTCGGACTCGCCGTGGTTGATGAAGGCGTGCTTGAGGGTGGGGATCCGCAGCGCCTGGGAGGTCTTGCCGGAGTTGGCCGGGTGCAGCAGCACCTTGAGGGTGGAGTGCTCCAGGTGCATCAGATGGGAGACCTTGGGGATGCAGACGATCGGGACGTCGGTGGCGTCGATCTTGCGCACCATGAACCGCTCCCGCAGCACGATCAGCGGCCGCCCCTCCAGCTCCGCCAGCGTGGAGAGCCACATGTTCGCCTGGTACGCCGACGTCGTCCCGCCCGAGAAGTACATCGCCACCGTCGGCCGGTACTCCGCCAGCCATCCGTCCAGCCAGGCCAGCGCCTCCTCCTCACCGGCCACCCGCCTGCCGGGCAGCAGCCGCCCGGCCAGGTGCGCGGTCCCCGCCAGCAGCCCCACGCAGCA
Organism: Streptomyces sp. NPDC006925; assembly: GCF_042869575.1. Taxonomy (NCBI): domain Bacteria; kingdom Bacillati; phylum Actinomycetota; class Actinomycetes; order Kitasatosporales; family Streptomycetaceae; genus Streptomyces; species Streptomyces sp. NPDC006925. The sequence continues at coordinate 31,305 of NZ_JBIAGB010000029.1, read as the reverse complement.
GGCCCACGCCAGGACCGACGCCCACCCCGGCTCCCCGGACGCGGCCGAAGCGCTCATCCCGGCCGTCGTGAGCGCCGCGACAGCCGTCAGCCGCACGGTCGCCCGCTGGGCGAACAGCGCGGGCGGCGCGGGTGAGAGCCGGAGCGCGGAGGTGTCGATGTTGCGGGTGACCACCGGGAGCCGCCGCCGGTCGCGCACCGCGGCCGCGACGGCCTGGCAGGAGAAGTGCAGGATCCAGCAGAGCAGCACCGCGCCCGGCAGCAGCGCACCGGCCCCGGCCGGGCGCAGCACCCCCAGCCCGCCCAACCCGCCCAGCAGCAGCGCGTCCCGCAGCAGCTGCCGAACCGGCGGTGTGAGCTGCGCCCGGCGCAGCTCCCGCACCACCTGCTGCGCACCGTAGGGCAGCAGCACATCGGTCAGCAGGCCGAGCAGCGCGCCCGCGACGACGAGGAAGGCGTGCGGGTAGGCGATGCCCAGCACCTGGAGCAGATAGCCGGCGGCCAGCAGCACCAGCGCCGCCGCGGACCCGGCCTTGTGCCGCAGCACGGCGCGGCGCTGCCGCCGCTGCGTGGTGTCGCCCCCGGTACGGCCCGCGCGGTGCACGGCCACCGCCGTGCCGGTTCCGGACCGGCCGGAGCCGGTCACCGGGTCGAGTACGAGCGTGTCGGCCTCGTCCACCCCCGGGGGGCCGCCCGCGGCGTCCGGCCGCGGGCCACCGTCACCGGCCGCACGGCGGCCGCCGACCGCGTCGCCGTCCCCGTGCGCGCCGCTGTCGTCGTTCGCGTCGTCCACTCCGTCCACCAGCACACCCACACTTCACCGTAGGCAGCGCCGGTGCGGCTCGTCGCGGCACAGGCGGCCGAACGCGTGACCGCCGCGCCGCGGGAAGGTCCCGCGGCGCGGCGGTCGGGGTGTCCGGTGCCGGACCCGGGTCAGCGGTTGCTGCGCAGCAGGGTGCGCATCGTCCGCATCGCCACCGAGAGGTTGGCCAGGTCGAAGGTCTCGGACGCCTGGATCTCATCCAGGGTGGCCCGGGCACGGACGAGGATCGCGTGGTTCTTCTCCTCCCACGCCTCGTACCGCTCCTCCGAGGACGCGGCGCCGTCCCCGGCCGCCAGCACATCGGCCGTCAGCAGCTGGTGTGCCGCGTAGAGGTCCTCGCGGATGGAGGAGCGGGCCATGGACTGCCAGCGGTCGGCGCGGGGCAGCTCGCTGACCCGCCCCTGGAGCTGGGTGATGCCCAGCCGGTCCGCGAGGTCGAAGTAGACCTCGGCCACATCCAGCAGGCCCATGTCCGTACGGCCCTCGACGGCCACCACGTCCAGCGCGGAGAACGCGGCCGCCGAGCCCGCCAGGCGCAACGCCAGATCCGAGGGGACACCGGCGCCCGACAGCTTGTCGTACACCCGCTGGTGCCACTTGAGGTCGTCGCCCTTGAGCAGCTTGGGCAGCTCCGCCCAGACCGCCTCGACCCGGTCGGCGAACAGCTCGATGGTGTCGGCCAGCTCCAGCGGCTGCGGGCGGTTGTTGAGCAGCCAGCGGGTACCGCGCTCCACCAACTGCCGGGAGCGCAGCCGGATGTCGGTCAGGACGTTGGCGGCGACCTCGTTGTCCAGCGACTCGACAGCGTCCCAGATGTCGCCCAGCCGGAAGATGGCCCGGGCGGCGGTGTGGGCGCGCACGATCTCCTCCGTGGAGGCGCCCGACTCCTCCATCATCCGGTGGACGAAGGTCGAGCCGGAGGTGTTGACCGTGTCGTTGACCAGCAGCGTGGTGATGATCTCGCGGCGCAGGGCGTGGTTGGCGATCTGCTGGCCGAACCGCTCGCGCAGCGGCTCGGGGAAGTAGGCGTACAGCAGCCCCTCGAGGTACGGGTCGTCCGGCAGCGAGGTGCCGATCAGCTCAGCAGTGATATTGATCTTGGTGTACGCGAGCATCACCGCGATCTCCGGCTGCGTCAGCCCCTGGCCGTTGCCGCGCCGCTCCCGCACCTGCCGGTCGGAGGGCAGGAACTCCAGCGGCCGGTCGAGCTTGCCCTCCTTGGAGAGCCGGCGCATCTGCCGCTGGCTGGCCAGCAGCAGACTCGCCGCCTGCGCCAGCGAGTTGGCCAGCGCCGCGTTCTGCGCGTAGTTGTTGCGCAGCACCAGCATGCCGACCTCGTCGGTCATCTCCGCCAGCAGCGCGTTGCGCTGCTTGACGGTCATGTCGCCGTCGGCCACCACCGAGTTCAGCAGGATCTTGATGTTCACCTCGTGGTCGGAGGTGTCCACCCCGGCGCTGTTGTCGATCGCGTCGGTGTTGATCCGGCCGTCGTTCAGCGCGAACTCGATCCGGCCCAGTTGGGTGCAGCCGAGGTTGCCGCCCTCGCCGACCACCTTCACCCGCAGGTCCTGGCCGTCCACCCGGATGGCGTCGTTGGCCTTGTCACCGACATCCGCGTCGCTCTCCGTCGACGCCTTCACATAGGTGCCGATGCCGCCGTTCCACAGCAGGTCGACCGGGGCGGAGAGGATGGCCCGCATCAGCTCGGCGGGCGTCATCTTGGTGACCCCCGGCTCGATGCCCAGCGCCTCGCGCACCTGCGGGGTGATCGGCACCGACTTGGCGCCGCGTGGGTGGATGCCGCCGCCCTGCGAGATCAGCCCGGGGTCGTAGTCCGCCCAGGACGAGCGCGGCAGTTCGAACAGCCGGCGGCGCTCGGCGTAGGAAGTCGCCGCGTCCGGGTCGGGGTCGAGGAAGATGTGCCGGTGGTCGAAGGCGGCCACCAGCCGGATGTGCTCGGAGAGCAGCATGCCGTTGCCGAACACGTCACCGGACATGTCGCCGACGCCGACCACGGTGAAGTCCTCGGTCTGGGTGTTGTGGCCCAGCTCCCGGAAGTGCCGCTCGACCGACACCCACGCACCGCGCGCGGTGATGCCCATGCCCTTGTGGTCGTAGCCGGCCGAACCGCCGGAGGCGAAGGCGTCGCCCAGCCAGTAGCCGTAGGACTCGGCGACCTCGTTGGCGATGTCGGAGAACCTGGCGGTGCCCTTGTCGGCGGCGACGACGAGGTAGGTGTCGTCCTCGTCGTGCCGCACCACGTCCCGCGGGTGCTCGACCGCCCCGGAGACGAGGTTGTCGGTGACGTCCAGCAGACCCGAGATGAACGTCCGGTAGCAGGCGATGCCCTCGGCCTGCCAGGCGTCCCGGTCGGCGGCCGGGTCCGGGAGCTGCTTGCCGACGAAGCCTCCCTTGGCGCCCACCGGCACGATGACGGAGTTCTTGACCTCCTGCGCCTTGACCAGGCCGAGCACCTCGGTACGGAAGTCCTCCCGCCGGTCCGACCAGCGCAGGCCGCCGCGGGCGACCTTGCCGAACCGCAGGTGGACGCCCTCCACCCGCGGCGAGTACACCCAGATCTCGTACTTGGGGCGCGGCGCGGGCAGCTCGGGGATGGCCTGCGGATCCAACTTCATCGACACATAGGTGTGCGGCTCGCCGTCACTGCCGCGCTGGAAGTAGTTGGTGCGCAGGGTGGCGTTGATGACCGTCAGGAAGGAGCGCAGAATGCGGTCCTCGTCCAGGCTGGCCACCTGGTCCAGCGCCCCGGCCAGCTCCTCCAGGATGCCGTCCGTCAGCTCGTGCCCCGCCCACCGGCGCGCCGGGTCCAGCCGGGCCTCGAACAGGTTGACCAGCAGCCGGGTGGTGTGCACGTTCCCGCGCAGCGTGTCCTCGATGTAGGACTGGCTGAAGGTGGCGCCCGCCTGGCGCAGATACTTCGCGTACGCGCGCAGCACCATCGCCTGCCGCCAGGTCAGCCCGGCGGAGAGCACCAGCGCGTTCAGCCCGTCGTTCTCGGCGCGGCCCGTCCACACCGCGGCGAAAGCCTCCTGGAAGCGCTCGCGGGCCTCCTCCTCCAGACCGCGCCGGCCGTCCGGCATCCGCAGCCCGAAGTCGTAGATCCAGGCGTGCGAGCGATCGGCGCAGCGCAGCTCGTAGGGCCGCTCGTCGACCACCTCGACGCCCATCGCCTGCAGTCCCGGCAGCACGGCCGAGAGGGAGACGGGGCTGCCGGTGCGGTACATCTTGAAGCGGCGCTCACCCGGGCCCGCACCGACCGGCTCGTACAGGCTCAGCGAGAAGTCGCTCTCCTGGCCGCCCCGCACCAGCTCCTCCAGGTGCTGCAGGTCGGCGACGGCGGCACGCGGCGAGAAGTCCGCCTTGTAGCCCTCGGGGAAGGCCCGCGCGTACTTCTGCGACAGCTCCGCGGCCTGCTCCTCGCCGCACTCGGCGATCAGCGCCTCGTTGAAACCGTCCGCCCACGAGCGGGCCGCCTCGGCCAGCCGGGACTCGATGCGCTCGATCTCCGCGTCGGTCAGCTCGGCGAGCTGGGCGCCGGGGCGCACCCGGATGACGAAGTGCAGCCGGGAGAGCACCGACTCGGTGTTCCACGCGGTGAAGTCGACGCTGGTGCCGCCCAGCTCCTCGGTGAGGATCTCGGTCAGCCGCAGCCGCACCGCGGTCGTGTAGCGGTCGCGCGGGAGGTAGACGAGCGCCGAGTAGTACCGCCCGTACTCCTCCTTGCGCAGGTAGAGCCGCAGCTTGCGGCGCTCCTGGAGGTAGAGGACGGAGGTGACGATGGAGCGCAGCTCCTCGACCGAGGTCTGGAACAGCTCGTCGCGCGGGTAGGTCTCCAGGATCTGCATCAGGTCACGCCCGGCGTGGCTGTCGGGCGTGAAGCCCGCACTCTCCAGCACGTCGGTGACCTTGCGGCGGACCACCGGGACCCGGCGCACCGACTCGGTGTAGGCGGCGGACGAGAACAACCCGAGGAAGCGGCGCTCCCCGACGACGTTGCCCGCCTCGTCGAACTTCTTGACGCCCACGTAGTCGAGGTAGGACGAGCGATGCACGGTCGCCCGACTGTTCGCCTTGGTGAGGACCAGCATCTGGTGCTCGCGCGCCTTGGCGCGCGCGTCCGCGGGCAGCCGGTTGAAGGACGGCGAGACCGGGTGGCTCTCCTCCGTGCTGCGCTGCGGGTCGGCACGGAGGATGCCCAGCCCCGTGCCGGGCAGCGGTGCCAGGCTCAGCTCCTCGCCGCCGTCGCTCTTCCCGGAGCCGTCCGCGCCCCCCTCGACGTCCAGTTCGTACTCGCGGTAGCCGAGGAAGGTGAAGTGGTCGTCGGCCAGCCACCGCAGCAGCTCCCGGGCCTCCTCGATCTCCTCCCGGGGGAGCTCGTCGGTGGGCTCGCCGGGCAGGTCGTCGGCGATGCGCAGGGCCGCACCGCGCATCTTCTGCCAGTCCTCCACGGCCTCCCGCACGTCCGAGAGGACCCTGCGCAGATCCGCGGCGATCTGCTTGAGGTCCTCGCGGTCCGTCTCGCGGTCGATCTCGACGTGGATCCAGGACTCGACCACCGCGTCGTGCGGCAGCTTCCCGTTCCCGACCTCCCCGGCCCCGCCCTGCCCACCGGCCGCGGGCTCGCCGGCCCCGGCGGTCCGGGTGTCCGGCAACTGGGTGTCCGGCACCTGCGCGAGGTCGTCCCGGCCGACGGAGAGCACCTCCAGCAGCTTCCCGGTCAGATCCCGGCGGACCACCATCTGCGGGTGGATCACGGCATGGATGCCGCGCCCCCTCCGCGAGAGCTCGTTGGTGACCGAGTCGACCAGGAACGGCATGTCATCGGTGACGACCTCCACCACCGAGTGCGTGCACGACCAGCCGTTCTCGTCTATCGACGGCGAGTACACGCGGACGTTCGCCGTGCCCTGCGGCCGCTCCTCGGCCAGCCGGTAGTGGGCGAGAGCACCTCCGAGGACGTCGACCGGATCGCGGTCGGCGAGATCCTCCGGCGCCGTGTGCAGGTAGTACCGCTGGAGATACGCACCAAGGGCGTCGTCCTGGGGCCCCTGGACCGGGTGGCGCCCCTGGGCCGGGCTCCGTTCAGCCACCCGTGCGGCTTCCGCCAGCCGCTCGGCCTTTGCTTCTTCCAGCTTGCTCTGCATGTCCTCTGGCTCCTGTCGCGCGCCGTTGCGTGACGTCGGGAAAATGAAGGCACGGCACCGGAACGACGCGGGGTCTCCGCTCGGGTCCGCCGCTGTGCCGGGAGAGACGACCAGCGGCGCCCCGCCCGCGCTGCCGCGGGGGGCGCTGTACGGAGGATCGCTCGGGCGCTGATCCTCCGGTGGATATCGCGCTGATCACGTGGGTAAGGCTATCGCCCCCGGCCGCCGACGCGTCATGGGCCTTATATGTACGAATAGGGAGAACGCCGAGATCGTCTTCTCCGAACCGGCCAGGTGGAGCGGGTTCGGGAAAACTTCTGGCAAAGCGACGTTCCAGGGGCACGCTCCCGGAGACGGTGCGAGCGGCCCGTACGGTTCCCCCTTTCGGGCAGCCGGGGTGGCGCCGACCGCTGCCACCGTGATCCGTGCGGCCGTGATCCGTGCCACCGTGATCCGTGCCACCGTGATCCGCGCGGCCAATGCGGCGCAGGGACGCCGCGCCCCCTGCCGGGCCGCCTCTGCCGCCTCCCCGGCCGGCTCCCGCACCCCGGACGGCTTCGGTCGCGGCTTCGGTCATGGCCTCGATCGCGGCCTCGGTCGCGACTTTGGTCACTGATCACGGCGTTGGTCACCGGTCACGGCTTTGGTCACGTTTTGCCACTGGTCACGGCTTCGGTCACGGCTCCGCCGCCAGCAGCTCCGCCGTCCGGACGGCCTCGTGCAGGGTGTCGACCACCGGGACGCCCGCCTCCTCCAGGCTGGCGCGGCTGTGCGAACCGCCGGTGAACAGCACCGCACGGGCACCCGCGTGCGCGGCTGCCGAGGCGTCGTCCACGGCGTCCCCGATCACCACCGTGCGGCGCGGCTCCACACCGCGGAGCGCGGCGAGGTGCTGCACCATCTGCGCCGCCTTGCCGCCGCCGGAAGGGCCGACCGAACCGTCCACCCGTACGAAGTGCTCCTCGATGCCGTAGGTGCGCAGCAGCGGCAGCAGTCGGTCGTGCGGCGCCAGCGAGCAGAGCGACTGGGTGCGGCCCGCCGAACGTCCGGCGGCCAGCAGTTCGGCCGCCCCCTCGGCGAGCCCGGCCCGCGGGGCCAGGGCCCAGTAGTGCCGGTGGAAGGTCTCGTCCATGACCCGCCACTCGTCGTCGGTGGGCATTCTGCCGAGAAGCCGCTGGTAGAAGCGCGGCACCGGTACGCAGAACAGCTCCCGGTACCGCTCCAGTGTGATGCTCGGCATACCGAGCTCGCCGAACGCGGCGTTCGTCGCCTCGATGACCGTATGGATGTCGTGCAGCAGTGTGCCGTTCCAGTCCCACACGATGTGCGCGGACTGCTCTTCTCGCCCCAGGACCATGCAGCCGACGGTAGGAGAGGCCACTGACATCGCGACACCGATTTCCCGCCCTGCGGGCGGCAGGCCGCCGCGGGGCGGAGCCGGTCGGGGCCTGCCGGGGGCCGGTCGGCGGCTCCTCAGCAGTCCATCGGCGGTCCTCCGGCAGCCCCCTCAGCCGACGAGCGCGGGGATCTCCTGGGTGGCGAACCAGAGCAGCTCGTGGTCGTCGGCCCGGTCCACCACCTGCTCCGCCCGCTCGTCACCGCTGAGCGCCGCGGACAGCGCACCGACCGCGGCGGTCACGTCGTCCACCGCGTCCTCCGCGTCGAGGTGGACGGCGGCCGCCTTGGTCAGCGGGACGGCGGCGGTCAGCCGGACCCGGCCCACGGCCCCGGCGTCCGCCTCCGCGCCGCCCCGGGACTCCTCGTCCTCCTCTTCGGGGACGACGGTCCCGTCGGCGGCCTCCAGCGCGACGACGACCCGGCGGCGCGCCGCCTCGTACTGGTCGGCGAGCAGCCGCAGCGAAGCACCGGCGGCCTGCCGCAGCGCCGCGTACTCCAGTTCCTCCGCGTCCTCCGAGCCCCACCACACGCGCAGCCCGGGGGTGACCGCGTACGCCTCGACGGGCGCCGGTCCCAGTTCACCCGCACCGTGCGCCTCGCTCAGTGCGGGCAGGGTCAGAGGGACATAGACACGCATGGGCTGCCGCTTTCGTGTATCGCCGGGACCGGATGCCCCGTCAGCATACGGGCACGCCCCGCACGGCGCCCTGCTCGGCGGCCGAACGAACCCGCAGGTGAACACGGTGCGGAGTCAACACCCACGGGTCGCCCCCACCGGATAGGGGAATCTGCCGCAGCCCCCCACCGGGCCGCCCCCGCGCATTGCGGCACCCCGCGCTCCGCCGCTACAACCATTGCCGTCCAGCCAGTTACCGCCCGGTATTCGCTCGTCGGGTCCCGGCACACACCCCGAGGGAGCCCATGACGACGCCCGTCTCCTACCCGGCATCCGGACGTCAGCCCCGCAGGCGCGGCCCGCGCCCGGCGCCCACCCGGCCGCCGGCCCGGCGCGACAGCCGCCGCCCCGCCGACGCCGCACTCCGGGCCGCAGCTCACCGCGCCCGCCAGGGCCGGCCCCCGTTCTGGTTCGCCCACCGGCTGCTGCTGGTGCTGAGCGGCCAGTGCCCCGTCCACACCCTGCTGGCCCACGTCCGAGGACCCGCCTACGACCGGCTGACCGCCCTGGCCCCCTCGGCACCGCTGCGCCCACGCGGCACGGACCGCACGGCACCCGAGGTGCTGGAGGCCCGCGGCACCCAGCCGCGGGCCGGTGTCATCGAAGCCTTCGCCCGCATCGCCACCGGCGCCCACCAGCGCGCCATCGCGTTCCGCCTGGAATGGTGCCCGGACAACCGCTGGCGCTGCACCGCCGTCGAACTCGACGTCGTCGCCGGGGGCTGAAGGCGCCCGAATCCCGCGGGGGCACACAGGGCCGGCACGGCGGAGGCGCAGCCGGGCACGGCGGGAGGCCCGAGCGCCGCCCGTGAATGGAGGTGTCCGGCGAGGTCGGAAACGGTCGAGGCACCCGGCACGCACCGGAGACCGGGCGCCGCACGGCCGAGGGACGCGCCCCGGACGTAGGACCGGACTCCGTCGAGGGGCCCGGCCCCACCGAGCAGCCGGACACCGGCCGGAGGACCCGGCCCCGGCCCCGGCCCCGGCGAGAAGCCCTTGCACACCCGAGAGGCTCGGCGCCGCAAGGGCGCAAGACCGGGCGACCGAGGGGCCAGGAACCGTACCGACGAGAGGCCAGACGCAGCCCGGACGCGGCCGAGCGGCCACCGGGCACGGCTGAGGGGCCGGGCACCGGGTGCCCGGCCCCTCAGGCCGCGTAGGAGTGCGCGAGCCGCCCCGGACAGCCGCCCGACGGGGTCGGGCGCGTCGGGCGCGCGGCGGCCGCGCAGCGCGCTACTTCCGCTTCTTGCGCCCCTTCTGGGCCTTGCGGCGCTCGGCGCGGGTGAGACCGTCGGCCGACGAGCGGACCGGACCGCCGCCGTCCTCGTCCGCCGTCTCGCTGGTGTCCAGGTCGCGCTCGACCACGCCGCCCTCGGCGGTCGGCGCCGAGAAGTGCAGGCGGTCGGGGCGCTGCGGCTGGTCCAGCCCCTTGGCGTGGATCGCGGGGGCCGGCCCCGCGCCCGCACCCGCCGGTACGGCGTCGCGCGCCCCCTCCTTCTCCAGGGACGGCGCCGGTGCCTCGTCCTCGACCGGCACCTCCTCGACCTGCTGCTCGACCTGGACCTCCAGGTTGAACAGGTAGCCGACGGACTCCTCCTTGATGCCGTCCATCATGGCCTGGAACATGTCGTAGCCCTCCCGCTGGTACTCGACCAGCGGGTCCTTCTGGGCCATCGCGCGCAGGCCGATGCCCTCCTGGAGGTAGTCCATCTCGTACAGGTGCTCGCGCCACTTGCGGTCGAGCACCGACAGCACCACGCGCCGCTCCAGCTCACGCATGATCTCGGAGCCCAGCTCCTGCTCACGTGCGTCGTACTGCTCGCGGATGTCGTCCTTGATCGCCTCGATGATGAAGTCGGCGGTCAGGCCCTCGCGGTCGCCCGCGGCCTCCTCCAGCTCCTCGATGCTCACCTGCACCGGGTAGAGCTGCTTGAAGGCGCTCCACAGTCGCTCCAGGTCCCACTCCTCGGCGAAGCCCTCGACGGTCTCGGCCTGGACGTACGCCTCGATCGTGTCGTCCATGAAGTGCCGCACCTGCTCGTGCAGGTCCTCGCCCTCCAGGACCCGGCGGCGCTCGCCGTAGATGACCTCGCGCTGCCGGTTGAGCACCTCGTCGTACTTGAGGACGTTCTTACGGATCTCGAAGTTCTGCTGCTCGACCTGGGACTGCGCGGAGGCGATGGCGCGGGTCACCATCTTGTTCTCGATCGGGACGTCGTCGGGAACGTTGGCCATGGCCATCACGCGCTCCACCATCTGCGCCTTGAACAGCCGCATCAGGTCGTCGCCGAGCGACAGGTAGAAGCGGGACTCGCCCGGGTCGCCCTGCCGGCCGGAGCGGCCGCGCAGCTGGTTGTCGATCCGGCGCGACTCGTGGCGCTCGGTACCCAGCACGTAGAGGCCGCCCAGCTCCTTGACCTCGTCCACGGCCGCCTTGACCGACTTCTCGGCCTTGTCCAGCGCGGTGGGCAGGGCCGCCGCCCACTCCTCCGGGTGCTCGTTCGGGTCCAGCCCGCGGTCGCGCAGCTCGTTCTCCGCCATGCCCTCGGCGTTGCCGCCGAGCTTGATGTCGGTACCGCGGCCGGCCATGTTGGTGGCGACCGTGACCGCGCCCTTGCGGCCCGCCTCCGCGACGATCAGCGCCTCACGCTCGTGGTTCTTCGCGTTGAGCACCTGGTGGGCGACGCCGCGCTTGGTGAGCTGCTTGGAGAGGTACTCGGACTTCTCGACCGAGGTGGTGCCCACCAGGATCGGCTGCCCCGACTCGTGCTTGTCCGCGATGTCGTCCACGACCGCGTCGAACTTGGCGACCTCGGTGCGGTAGATCAGGTCGGCCTGGTCCGCCCGGGCCAGCGGGCGGTTGGTCGGGATGGGGACCACGCCGAGCTTGTAGATCTGGTGGAACTCGGCGGCCTCGGTCATGGCCGTACCGGTCATGCCCGAAAGGGTGTTGTAGAGGCGGAAGAAGTTCTGGAGGGTGATCGTGGCGAGCGTCTGGTTCTCGTCCTTGATGTCCACCCCCTCCTTGGCCTCGATCGCCTGGTGCATGCCCTCGTTGTACCGGCGCCCGGCGAGGATGCGGCCGGTGTGCTCGTCGACGATCATGACTTCGCCGTCCATGACGACGTAGTCCTTGTCGTTCTTGTAGAGCTCCTTGGCCTTGATCGCGTTGTTGAGGTACCCGACCAGCGGAGTGTTGACCGACTCGTAGAGGTTGTCGATGCCCAGCCAGTCCTCGACCTTGGCGACGCCGGACTCGTGGATGCCGACCGTGCGCTTCTTCTCGTCGACCTCGTAGTCGCCGGTCTCCGGCTTCTGGGTGCGCGGGTCGCCGGGCTCACCCTTCTCCAGCCGCTTGACCAGCTTCGCGAAGTCGCTGTACCACTTCGTGGCCTGGTCGGCGGGGCCGGAGATGATCAGCGGCGTACGGGCCTCGTCGACGAGGATCGAGTCCACCTCGTCGACGATGGCGAAGTTGTGACCCCGCTGCACCAGTTCGTCCTTCGACCACGCCATGTTGTCCCGCAGGTAGTCGAACCCGAACTCGTTGTTCGTGCCGTAGGTGATGTCGCAGGCGTACTGCTCGCGGCGCTCGGCGGGGGACATGTTGGCGACGATGCAGCCGACCTCGAGCCCGAGGAAGCGGTGCACCCGGCCCATCCACTCGGAGTCGCGCTGCGCCAGGTAGTCGTTGACCGTGACGATGTGCACGCCGTCGCCCGACAGCCCGTTCAGATACGCGGGCAGCGTGCCGACCAGCGTCTTGCCCTCGCCGGTCTTCATCTCGGCCACATAGCCGAGGTGCAGCGCGGCGCCGCCCATCAACTGGACGTCGTAGTGCCGCTCGCCCAGTACGCGCTTGGCGGCCTCGCGGACGGTCGCGAACGCCTCCGGCATCAGGTCGTCCAGACTCTCGCCCTCGGCGTACCGTTCCTTGTACTCGTCCGTGAGCGCGCGCAGCTCGGCGTCGGACAGGTCGACGAAGTCCTCTTCGATGGAATTCACCTGCCGCGCGACGCGGTCCAGCTTGCGCAGGATCTTCCCTTCACCTGCACGCATGAGCTTGCCGAAGACGGACACTTAAGGTGGCTCCTTGCCGGTCGGGCCTGGCACGGTCTGCACGGTCAGTGCGGATATCGGTGCGGATCACCGAGGTCCTCTCCTTGCCGAGGGCCTGTACCGCACCGGCCATCGTATGCGAGGGACGACTGCCCCTGTACCCCCAACGTGCCGGAGCCCCCGAAGGTGCCGGGGACCCCGGCGGCACAATCGGTCTATGGAACCGATCACACTGCGGACCGAGCGGCTGCTGCTGCGTCCCTTCGAGGAGCGGGACGCGGCGGCGCTCGCCGCGGCCTGCGACGATCCGGACATCCAGCGCTTCGTCCCGGTGCCCGAGCCGTACACGCTCAACGACGCCGAGGAGTTCGTCCGGGGTGTGAGCGCGAACGGCTGGCGGGAGGACACGATGTACAACTTCGGCGTCTTCACCCGCGGCGGCGCGGACGGGAGCGGTGACGGCGGAGCGGAGGACGGCCGTGCGGCGGACGGCGGCACCGGCGGCGAACTGGTGGGCTCCATGGGACTGGTCCGGCTCTCCCTGCACACCGCCGAACGCCAGGCCGAACTGGGCTTCTGGACAGCACGCGGCCACCGGCGCAAGGGCTACACCGCGGAGGCCGCGCGTGCCGTGGCGGACTGGGCGTTCACCGCGCTGGGAGTGGAGCGGCTGGAGTGGCTGGCCCAGGTGGAGAACACCGGCTCACGCGCCGTGGCGCAACGGCTCGGCTTCGTGGAGGAGGGCATCGCGCGGGCACGCATCGTGCACAGGGGAACACGCCGTGACGCCCGCGTCGCCGCCCTGCTCCCCCCGGACCTGGGACACCCGCAGCCGACCCCCTACCTGCCCTCGCGGCCACGCGGATAGCTCCCCCGGAACAGCCCGCGCAGCTCCCGCGCACAGCCCGCGCTGGCCCGCGCTGGCAGGCGCTGGCAGGCGCTGGCAGGCGCTGGCAGGCGCTGGCAGGCGCTGCGGGAGACGGGGACCGCCGCGAGGGGAATCAGCAGTCGGGGCGGGCGCTCCAGGAGCACCGGTCACGGCCGGGTGCGGGCAGACGTGCGAGGCAGGCAGCCGCCGGGAAGCCACTCGTCGACCGCCGAGCAGCCGCTCGGCGGCGGTTCGGGCCCGACGGCTCGGCGCGGGGAGTGTCAGTGGCCCCGCCTAGGGTGTGCCGCATGACGACCGGTCTGCCTGCCACCGCTGTCCCGGCCGGCGGCGCCCATGCGCCGCAGGTCTCCCTCTCCGCCGCCGAGGCCCGGCGGATCGCACTGCGTGCGCAGGGACTGCTGGGAGCCCCGGACCGCAGGGCAGGAGCGCGCGGAGTACTGCGGCACCTGGGCGCGGTCCAGTTGGACACGATCTCGGTCCTGGCCCGTTCGCACGAACTGGTGCCCTACGCCCGGCTGGGGGCTGTGGGACGACAGGCCGTGGAGTCGGCCTACTGGTCCGGAGCGCACAGCTTCGAGTACTGGTCGCACGCCGCGTGCGTGCTGCCGATCGAGGAGTGGCCGCACTTCGCCTTCCGCCGCCGCGCCTTCCGCGACCGCGGCCACCGGTGGCACCAGATGACCGACCGCGAGGGCTCGTGCGCGGCCGTCCGCGACCGGCTCCGTGCGGAGGGCCCGCTGACCACGGCGGACCTGGGCGGCGGCCGGAACGGCGGCGAGTGGTGGGACTGGTCCGAGAGCAAGATCGCGGTCGAGTGGCTGCTGGACATCGGGGAGGTCGTGGTCACCGAGCGGCGCGGCTGGAAGCGCGTCTACGACCTCGCGGAGCGCGCGATCCCCGGCGCCTTGTTCCACGACGACCTGGACGACCCCGCATGCCTGCGCCGACTCGTCGCCCAGGCGGGCTCGGCGCTGGGCGTCGCCACCCGGGCCGATCTGGCCGACTACCACCGCCTCAAGGCCGAACAGGTGGAGTCGGTACTGCCGGACACCGGGCTGGTGCCGGTCCGGGTGCAGGGGTGGCCCAAGCCCGGCTGGGCCGACCCGGCAGCCCTGGAGTCCGCACCGCGCGGTCGGCACCGTACGACGCTGCTCTCCCCGTTCGACTCGCTGGTCTGGGACCGCCCCCGCACGGAACGCGTCTTCGGCTTCCAGCACCGGCTGGAAGCGTACGTCCCGAAGCCGAGGCGGGTGCACGGCTACTTCGCGATGCCCCTGCTGGCAGGCGGCAAGCTCGTCGGTCGCGTGGACCCGGCCCGGGAGGGCACCACGCTGGTCGCCCGCCAGCTCTCCCTGAAGAGCGCGAAAGCCGTGGAACCGATGGCGCAGGCGCTGTGCGAGGCGGCCGCGTGGGTGGGCTGCGACGCGGTGCGGGTGGAGCGCTGCGCCCCCGAGGAGCTGCGGCCCCGGCTCCGCAGCGCACTCGACGCGCTGGGCGGGTGAGCCGCCCGCACCCCGGCGGCTCTCTGCCCGCGGGCGGCGCCTGCCGCCCGTTCGCGGTGTTCCTGTCCGCACGCGGCGGTCCGCTGTCCGCGCGTCAGCGGATTTCGAGGATCTTCTCCCGCATCGCGTAGACCACGGCCTCCATCCGGGAGTGGAGCTGAAGCTTCTCCAGGATGTTGCGGACGTGGTTCTTCACGGTGTTCTCGCTGATGAAGAGCTCTTTGGCGATGTCCCGGTTGTTCATCCCGGTGGCCACCAGCTTGAGCACCTCCAGCTCCCGGTCGGTGAGCTTGGGCGCGGGCACCAGTTTGCTCTCGTCGGTGCGCTGGATCATGGATTTGAACTCGGTGAGGAGCTTCGCCGCCATCGAGGGACTGATCTGCGACTGGCCGTCGGCCACGGCCCGGATCGCCGTGGAGACCTCGTCCGTGGAGATCTCCTTGAGCAGATATCCGGTCGCACCCGCCTTGATGGCGTCGTAGAGGTCGGCCTCCTCGTCGCTGATCGTCAGCATGATGATCTTGGCGCTCGGTGCGACCTCCTTGATGGAGGTGCACGCCTCGATCCCGCCCCGCTTCGGCATCCGCACATCCATCAGCACGATGTCGGGCAGCAGATCCGCCGCCTTGTCCACCGCCTCGGCCCCGTCCCCGGCCTCTCCGACGACCTGGATGTCCTCCTCCTGGGCCAGCACGATCTCCAACCCGCGCCGGAACAGCGCGTGGTCGTCGACGACCAGCACCCGGATCGGCTCCTTGCGCCGCTCCCGCTCGTAGGGCTCCTCTTCCGCCACCGGGCCCGGGTGTGCGTCGGGCACGGGCATCACGGGCCCGAAGCTGTCCACCATCGTTCCTCCCCCTGCACCCTGATCTCCCACCAACCCCGCTACGGCCAACGGAGGTTGGCCCGGGCCTTGATGTTACTCATGCCGACGCCCCCGGCCGGGTCCCGAGATCCGGCCGGGGGCGCGAACATCAAGCCGGTGGCGCGCAGAGCGGGTGCCGGACCGTGCCCGGCGGATCGCCGGTGGACCGCACCTGACCGGCGCCGGGCGGTGTCAGCCGCCCAACGCCCCGCCCGCTCCGGGCGGCGGGTCCTGTACGAACGGGTCCGGCTCCAGATGAATCACGCCGTAGTCATAGCCGTGCCGACGGTAGACGACACTGGGCTGCTTGGTCTCGGAGTCGACGAACAGATAGAAGTCGTGGCCCACCAACTCCATCTCGTAGAGCGCCTGGTCCAGCGTCATGGGCGCTGCCGCGTGCGTCTTCTCGCGGACGATGAGCGGTCCTTCGCCGCGGACCTCCAGCGGTCCCATCTTGGTGACCACGGGCTGGCCGTCAGCCTCCGAAGCCACGGCCACCGACCCGGCGGCGGCGTCCAGTTCTCCGTTGAGTTCCGACGCGAGGTGGGCGGTCGCCGCCGCCACGCTCATCGGTGCGCGGCTGCCGCCGCGGTGGACGCGACGCTTGTCGGCCTGCTTGCGCAGCCGGGCTTCCAGCTTGCTGGAGGCCAGGTCGAGCGCCGCGTACGGGTCGGAGGCTGCTGCCTCCGCGCGAATGACCGGTCCACGCGTACGCAGGGTGATCTCAACCCTGTCGGAACGGTCGGCCTGCCGGGGGTTGTGCTCCTTGGCCACCTCGACCTCAAGGTTGATCACCTTGCCGTCGAGCTTCTGAACCTTCTCCAGCTTTTCGGCCACGTGCTTGCGGAACCGGTCGGGCACCTCTGTCTTGCGACCCTTGACGACGATGTCCACGCAGAACTCCGTTCCCGGACGGTCCCACATTCCCGTGCGACCGTCCTTGGTGCACTGACGCCGGAGGCTCGGCCCTCCCGCCGTTTGGCTCTCCGGCTCGAGTCGGCTTGCGAGTTTCACCTCCTTCTCCCCCGGAGGAGAGATCGCCACTCAATCCGAACGTACCTCCACTGGGGGAGGCTCGGCACCCCCTACCGGCACGTACCTCCGATCAGGGGAGCGAACCCTGGTACCACCTGCAACGACGTCCCCGATCTGATAGTTCCATCGCGTCACGTGGGGCAACTTTCCGTTCTTCTTGATCACTCGACCGAGGCCACGGCGAGCACCGCAGCCGAGTCCACCCCTCCCAGCGCCCGCGACGCCTCCGCGAGCGTCGCGCCCGTCGTCATCACATCGTCCACCAGCACGACCCGGCCCTCGCCCAGCAGCCGTACGCCGCCTGGCACCATCTCCAAAGCTCCGGCAAGATTCGCGGTCCGCTCCGCTGCGCCCAGCCCCGCCTGGTCGACCACCCTCCGGCGCAGGCACAGCACCGGCAGCACCTGTGCGGCCATGCCCTGCCCTCTGAGCACCGCCGCGGCCTCCCGCGCCATACGCCGCACCGGGTCGTGCCCCCGCCCCGCGACCGCGCGCCGCATGGAGGGCACCGGAACCAGCAGGGTCGACGCCGGGCGCCGTGCCGACCGGCAGCCTGCCCCGACGGACGACCCGCCCCGGACGGGTGCGGCCGGCGCAGAGGTGCCCGCCGCACGCGAGGCGCGTTCGACAGCACGTGCGAGCACCGCTCCCAGCGGCGCGGCCAGCCCCAGGGCACCGCGCTCCTTGTGAGCGAGCAGCGCGGCTCGGGCCTCGTCGGTGTAGGTGAGGGCTCCATACACCTGCGGCAGTCCGGACGGTACGCGCGAGGGACTCACCCGCCGCGGCACCGCGCCATTCAGCACGCTGCTGCACTCTTCGCACAAGCGGTCCCGCGTGCGCGGGCGACCGCATCCGGCACACCCCACGGGCAGCACCAGACCTGCGAGTTCCCGCCGAAGTCCCAGCCAGGTCCTCGACATGGCCCCACTCTGGCACCGGGGATCCGGCGCCACCACCCCTGTGGAAAACTCCCGGAACGCCCGGGTGGCCGGCCCCCCCCGGCCGTCAGCGCCCATGCGCCGCAACACCGCGGCTCACAGATGCCTCCAGGGCCCGCCGGATCCCGGTCCGGGCAGCGGTCCGGCACGCCGAACGGGCTCAGCCCGGGTAGGCGGGGGCCGAGCCGTCCTCCGTGAGCATCCGCCAGTTCGCGTCCGGGGGCAGCCGCACGATGCCGTCCTCGGAATCGGCGAGCAGCGGCTTGCTCTCGTCCTCGGAGGCGGCAACCCCCGTCACGTCAGTGATCCCCGGGAGCGTCGGCTGGTCGGAGACCGAGCCGTCGGTCTCCATGTACTGCAGTTGCTGCACACTCCCCGACTCGCGTCCCACCACCACGAGACGGCTGCCGCCCGCCCACGAGACCGCCGAGACGTCCACCAGCTGGGGAGCGACCGGACGCAACTGCTCGACCGTCACCCGGGAGTTCTTCGCCGTCCCCCCGCGTACCACCCGGCCGAGCTGCAGCGAGGCATGGCCCTCGCCGTCCCGCACCCGCAGCAGGATCCGCACCCCGTCGGAGGCGACCCGCAGCGACTCGATGCGCTCGTCGTCGCCCAGGTCCGGCACTCTCACCTCGTCGGGCTGCTCCTTGCCGCTGCGCAACCGCAGCAGCCGGGGAGCATCCGGGTCACGGTCGGCGACCCACAGGTCGCCCAGCCCGTCCCAGCTCGGCGCCGTCAGCCGGTCCTTCTCCTTCTCCGCCGCGCTGGTGAGCACCGGATCGCCGAGCGCGGTGCTGGCACTGCTGCCCTCAAGGGAGGCGACGTAGAGGGCGCGCCGGCCGCGCGAGACGGCAGCGCCCTCGCTCTCGATCCGGTTGACCGCGACCGCACCCATCTCCACCTGCCCGCTGCCCAGCGGGCCTTCGACCGGCCGCGCCGACGCGCTCTTGCTCTTGAAGGACGCGACGCGGTGCTTCCCGTCGATGAAGTACGCCCGCTTCGCGCTGCCGTTGAGGCGGCCCGGCTGGTAGGCGGCCACCTGCTCCCGGGTCCGGGAGCAGAGCTGCCGGTCCTTGGGACCGGCCAGTTCCACCTTGCCGACCTTCGCCGACGCCTGGTCCTGCACCGAGTACAGCACCTGCGCCGCCATCCGCGCGCATCGCCTGCCACCCGCCTCGGCAGCGCGGGCGTTGAGCCGCAGCCGCAGCACGCCCGAGTCGTCGAGCGAGAGGTGCTGTCCGCGCGCCAGGCGGCTGCCGCGCGGGAAGGAGGAGCCGACCACGGGGTCGATCCAGCCGGACGGACCCTGCAGAAGCGCGGACACCGTCTCGGTGACCGGGTCGATGCGTCGCCGAAGATAGACCGGATCGGCGACGAGCACGTTCTGTCCGTCGGTGATCGAAGCCGCATCCGGCCCGAGCTGCGCGTAGTAGTAGGTGTTGATGGGGCGGTAGATGCGCTGGAAGTCGGACTCGCCGAGCACGAGGCCGTCCGGCATCTCGTCGATGCGCCACTCCCCTTTCACCTTGGTCAGCCGGAAGACCTCGCTGTACTTGCCCTCGGAGGGCGAATAGGCGTGCTTGTTGTCCACCTCGGCCATCCGGTCGCCCGAGACCTCCACCGAATAGCCGCCCTTGACAGCGGTGCTCTCCGGCGGCGCCTTCACCGCACCCGGCGCGTCCGAGAGCACCGTCGTCGACGCGAACGGGTCCCATTTGCGGGCCATGTCGGGGGTCATGTATTCGCGCGCGGTGGGGAATGTGGCCTCGTCGCTGGTCGTCGCCTCCAAAAAACCCCGGACTATCTGGGTCGGCGCCTCGCCCTTCTGCGGACTGACGCTGTAGACCCGCACCTGGGAGTCGACTCCGCTGCGGTGCGAGGAGCTGACGTGCTTGACCTTGCCCCCGTCCGGCATCGACGCACACCCGGCGAGCAGCGCGCCGCACGAGGCGAGCACGATCAGGGCGCGCCGCCGCCGCGCGGCGGTTCCGCCCCGCCGCGTACGCTCCTCGGCCGCTCTCATCCCCGCTCCTCTCCGGAGTGCCCTGCCCGCTCGTCGTTCCGCGCCCCGCCGGTTGCTCCGTTGGCCGGCGCCGACGCGATTCCCGCCGCGACCGCCTGCCGCTGCCGCTCCCTGGCCCGCTCCCGCTTCCTGCGCGAGTCCTCGGGCTCCAACCGCAGCGGAGAGCCGCGCAGCGGCTCCCCGGCCGTGCAGGGCAGGACGAGCAGGAACTGCGATCCGTCACCCGGCGCGCCCCAGGCGCGCAGCCACCCACCGTGCAGCCGGGCGTCCTCCAGCGCGATCGACAGCCCCAGTCCGGTACCGCCCGTGGTGCGGGCCCGGGCCGGGTCGGCGCGCCAGAAGCGGTTGAAGACGCGCTCGGCCTCGCCCTCCTTGAGGCCGACGCCGTAGTCCCGCACGGCCACCGCCACGGCACCGCCCCCGGTCGCCAGGCGCACCACCACGTCGCGGCCCTCTCCGTGCTCCACCGCGTTGTCGACCAGATTGCGCAGCACCCGCTCGATCCTGCGGCCGTCCATCTCGGCGACCACGGGCTGCTCGTCACCCTTCACCCGGATCCTGCTGCCCTTGCGCTCGGCGAGCGGCTCGCTGCCCTCCACCACCCGGTGGACCACATCCCGCAGATCGACGGCGCTCGGCTCGAGGTTGGCGGCGCCCGCGTCGAACCGGCTGATCTCCAGCAGGTCCGCCAGCAGCGATTCGAACCGGTCGAGCTGCCCGAGCAGCAGCTCGGCCGAGCGGGCGGTCACCGGGTCGAAGTCCTCACGCGCCTCGTGGATCACATCGGCCGCCATCCGCACCGTCGTCAAGGGCGTCCGCAGCTCGTGCGAGACATCCGAGACGAAGCGGCGCTGCATCCGGGACAGCTCCTCCAGCTGCTGGATCTTGAGCTGGAGGTTCTGCGCCATCTTGTTGAACGACTCCCCCAACCGGGCGATGTCGTCCTCACCGGTGACCTTCATCCGCTCCTGGAGCCGCCCGGCCGCCAGCCGCTCGGAGATCCCGGCCGCCATCCGCACGGGCGTCACAACCTGCCGTACGACCAGCCACGCGATCGCGCCCAGCAGCACCACGACGAACACCCCTGCCGTCGCCAGGGTGCCCTTGACCAGGCTCAGCGACTCCTCCTCCTGGATGAAGGGGAAGACGTAGTAGAGCTGGAAGGGGTTGCCGCGCGCGTCGTTGAGGCGCTTGCCGACGATCAACGCCGGTTCGCGGGTCGAGTCCTGCTGGTAGACCCGGGCGTACCGGCGGTGCGGGCCCGGCTCGTCGTCCAGGGCCTTGCGCAGATCGGCGGGGATGCTCTCGGGACGGATGTCGCCGCCCGCGCGCGGGCCGCGCGTGGTGAGGCTGCTGTTGCCGAGAAAGGGCGACTCGCTGTTGTCGGAACCGAGCGCCACCACCGAATAGACGCCCTGGCCACTGCTGGCGAGCTGTTCGACCAGGTTGGTCAACCAGGTGCCGGAGTTCTGCGCACCCCTGCTGCCCCGGATGCTGTCCTCACCGCCGCTGGGGCCGCTGCCGGCGCTGTCGGCCATCCGCTCGGCGGCGGCGAAGCCGCCGGAAGCCTGGCTCTGCGCGGTCTGCTCCTTGGCCTCCAGCAAGCCGTTACGGACCTGCCCGATGACGACGAGCCCCAGGAGCAGCACGACTCCGAGCGAGAGCAGCAGCGTCGCCACGACCACCCGAAGCTGGATGTTCCGCCGCCACAGCCGCATCACGGGCAGCAGCGGCCTCCGCACCCACCGCACGAAGAACCGCACCATGGGGCGCGCGCCGGGACCGGTCGCCCCCTCGGGGAGCAGACCGTCGGAGAAGAGGACTCCACTCCTCCACAGGCGTCCGAATTTGGACACGTCGGACTCGCGACCCGCGCCCCGCCCCCCACCGGTGCGGTTCGGTGCGGTGTTCCGGGCCATCTCAGCCCGGCCCGGCCTTGTAGCCCACACCCCGCACGGTCACGACGATCTCCGGCCGCTCCGGGTCCTTCTCGACCTTCGAGCGCAGCCGCTGCACGTGCACATTGACCAGCCTGGTGTCCGCCGCGTGCCGGTAGCCCCACACCTGCTCCAGCAGCACCTCGCGGGTGAAGACCTGCCACGGTTTCCGCGCCAGCGCCACCAGGAGGTCGAACTCGAGCGGGGTCAGGGCTATGGACCGGCCCTCCCGCTTGACCGAGTGCCCGGCCACGTCGATCACCAGGTCGCCGATGGCCAACTGCTCCGGCGCGGGCTCCTCGGAGCGCCGCAACCGCGCCCTGATCCGCGCCACCAGCTCCTTGGGCTTGAACGGCTTGACGATGTAGTCGTCGGCCCCGGACTCGAGCCCGACCACCACATCGACCGTGTCGCTCTTGGCCGTGAGCATGACCACCGGTACGCCGGATTCGGCCCGGATCAGGCGGCACACCTCGATCCCGTCCCTCCCCGGCAGCATCAGATCGAGCAGCACCAGATCCGGCTTGGTCTCCCGAAAGGCGGCGAGCGCCTTGTCGCCGTCCGCGACGAACGACGGTTCAAAACCTTCTCCGCGCAGCACAATGCCGAGCATTTCTGCCAGTGCGGTGTCGTCATCGACGACAAGGACGCGTCCCTTCATGCCTTCATCATCCCATTAGCCAATCGTGACGCTCGCTTTCGTGATGTGGAACACAGTTCCGCAATACTGGCAGCCGTCACGGGAGAGGCTGTCCCCTCATCCGTGACCACTGCCGTGACCAGGGCGGACGGCGTCACATCGAACGCCGGATTGTAGGCGTGCGCCCCCACCGGAGCCAGCACCGGGCCCCCTCCAGCACCCGCCTGACCCGGTTCGGGCCCGGGAGCCGGCCCCACCGTCACCTCACGGGCCGCCCGCTGCTCCACCTCGATACCACTGCCCGTCTCCGTGTCCGGATCGATCGTGGTCACCGGAGCCACCACCACGAACGGCACCCCATGGTGACGCGCCAGCACCGCCAACGGATACGTGCCGACCTTGTTCGCCACCGAACCGTCCGCCGCGATCCGGTCGGCACCCACGAGCACCGCATCCACCTCACCGGCCGCGAACAGCGACCCGGCGGCACCGTCCGCCAGCACGCTGTAGGCCATCCCCGCCTCGGCCGCCTCGTACGCCGTCAGCCTCGACCCCTGCAGCAGCGGACGCGTCTCCCCCACCCACAGCCGCCGCAGCTCACCGTCCCGGTGCACGGCCTTCACCACGGCCAGTGCCGTGCCCTCCCCACCGGACACCAACCTCCCCGTGTTGCAGTGCGTCAGGATCCGCAGTCCGCCACCGGGCACCAGACCCGCCAGCAGCTCCCTCCCATGCCCCGCCATCCGCTCGCTCGCCTCGGCGTCCTCCAGGTGCAGCGCCCGCGCCGCGGCCAGCGCCCGGGCAGCCGCATGCGCCGCACCACCACCGGCAGCCTCCTGATACGCGGCCTCCACCCGTCGCGCCCCGTAGGCGAGGTTCACCGCCGTCGGCCGTGCATGCGCCAACTGCTCCGCGGCCTCCGCCACGTCGGAACCCCGCGCCGCGGCCAACGCGACCCCGTAGCCACCGGCGATGCCCAGAACCGGCGCACCCCGCACCGCCAGCGACCGGATGGCGGCCACCAGCGTCGGCACGTCCGCGCACACCAGCTCCGCCTCCTCCACCGGCAGCCGGGTCTGATCGAGAAGGACCACCGCGGGCCCCTCCGGTGACTCTTCGTAACGGATCACGGGCACACACTCGTCAGCCATCCGTCCAGTCTGCCCGCTCGGCGCCGGCCCGTTGAAGGGCGTCGCAGGCTCCCGACTGGCCGCACCCGCACCACCCCGTGGCACGATGGGCAGCCCACCAGGCCCGGGATTACACGAGGTGACCTCACGTGAACGACTCCCCGGACCGGGCCTCGCCCGGATCCGCTTCGCCCGCCCCCCGCCCCTCCGGCACGCCCGGACAGCACACCGGGGACCCGACGGGCGACGACACGGAGCGCGCCACACCCGAGGCACCGCGACCCGAGGCGGACGATCGCCCCCGCAACTGGGCCGCCGACCAGCCACCTGCCGCCCCCCAGGGCTGGAACTGGGGCGACCGGGACGACAGCCAAGCCCGGCGCGGCAACCGGGGGCAGATCCCGCGGCAGCACCCCGGCGGCCCCCGAGGGCGGACAGCGGGCCCCGGAACCGGACCACCCGGCCCCGGCCCCACCCCGGGCTGGAACCACAACGGCCCGCCCACCGCCTGGGCACACCCGCCGCAAGCCGCGAAGCCCGGCGTCGTCCCGCTCCGCCCCCTGGGCATCGGCGAGATCCTGGACGGCTCCGTCAGCGCCATGCGCGCCCACTGGCGCACCGCGCTGGGCATCGCCCTCGTCGTCGCCGTCCTCACCGAGCTCGTCTCGGTCCTCACCATGCGGCTCTGGCTCGGCGACTCCACCGCGTTCGAGACCCTGACCAAGAACGACGAGCCCAGCCTCGAGGAGCTGAACAACGCCCTCACCGACACGCTCAGCACTCTGAGCGTGACCTGGGTCGTCGGGATGCTGGGCACGGTGGTCGCCACCGCGATGCTCACCGTGGTCGTCAGCCGTGCGGTCCTCGGCCGCCCGGTCACTCCCGGCGAGGCATGGCGCGACGCACGGCCCCAGCTCCCCCGCCTGCTCGGTCTGCTCCTCCTCCTTCCTCTCCTGGTCTGCCTCGTCCTCTTCGGCTGCCTGCTCCCCGGGATCCTCGTCGCACTCGCGGGTCCGGTCGGACCGGCGCTCATCCTGCTGTTCCTCGGGCTGCTCGGCGGAATCGCCGCCGCGGCCTGGGTCTGGGTCCGGTTCTGCCTCGCGCCGCCCGCGCTGATGCTGGAGAAGCAGGGGCTGTTCGACGCCATGCGGCGCTCGGCCAAACTGGTGACGGGAAGCTGGTGGCGCATCCTGGGCATCCAGCTGCTCACCCTGGTCCTGATCACCGCCATCTCCTTCGTGGTCTCGTTGCCGACCACTGCCATCTCCGCACTCGTCAGCGGCGGCGACACCCTCACCGATCCCGCTGCCGCGACGACCTGGACCTCCCTCGTCATCAACGGCATCGGCTCCGTCCTGGCGTCGACCGTGGCCCTTCCCCTCAGCGCAGGCATCACCGCCCTCCTCTACCTCGACCAGCGCATCCGCCGCGAGGCCCTCGACCTCGAACTGGCCCGCGCGGCGGGCGTCCCCGGCTTCGAGCACCAGGACACCGAGCACCCCGCCGCGGGAGGCTGACACCGTGCCGGGGGGACACATCGACGCGCTCTCCCGCTGCTGCGCCGCCCCTCTCCACCGGGCGGCCACCGTCGACGAGGGCGACGGCCCTGTCACCACCCCCCGGCTGCCGGCCCGCGAGGACGCCGAGCGGGAACTGTCCCGCCCCGAGTACCACCATCACGACCCCTCCCTGCTGCATCGCGCCCTCGACTGGTTGTGGGACCGCCTCGGCGACCTGCTCCGCACCGCCGCGGAAGCCGCCCCGGGCGGATCGGTGGGCCTCACGGTCCTGGCCTTCGTCCTCGTCCTTCTCCTCGTCGCCCTCCGCCTCCGTCTGGGCGCCCTCCGCACCCGCTCCACCATCGGCTCCGCGGCCCTGTTCCCCGACCGGCTCCGCAGCGCGGCCGACCACCGCGCAGCTGCCGAATCCCACGCCCAGGCCGACCGCTGGACCCCGGCCGTCCAGGAGCGGATGCGCGCACTGGTCCGTTCCCTGGAGGAGCGCGCACTGCTCGACCCCCGCCCGGGCCGCACAGCCGACGAAGCCACCACCGAGGCCGCCACCGACCTCCCAGAGCTCGCCGAACGGCTGCGCGCCGCTGCCCGCACCTTCGACGAGGTCAGCTACGCCGACCGGCCGGCCGACCCCGCCGACTACGCCCTCCTCCGCGACCTGGACCACGCCCTCCTCCGCACCACTCCCGCCCCGCTCGCGAGCCGCACCTCCTCGGCGCCGACGTCCCACGGATGGGCCGTGTGACCACCACGGCTCCCACATCCGCCTCGCCCCCTGCACGTCATATATGGCAGCGGGCCCGCGGGCTCCTCCTGGCTGCCGCGCTCCTCGCCGTCGCCGGGGTGACCCTCGCCGCGCTCCGCTCCACCGAGCACACCGCCCCGCTGGACCCCCGCTCGGCCTCGCCCGACGGCAGCAGAGCCCTCGCCCGTCTCCTCACTGATCGGGGCGTGCACACCACGGTCGTCACCGGCTCCGCCGCCCTGCGACGACAGACCGGCCCCGGCACCACACTTCTGGTCCCCTTCCCCGACTCCCTCACCGAGCGCCAGCGCGCCGCCGTCCGCAAGGCGGCCGAGGACTCCGGCCGCACCGTCCTGCTGGCACCGGATGCGCGAACGGCCTCCGCTCTCACTCCCGGCATCCGCACCTTCGCCGGCCTGCCCGTCCAGCCGACACGTCCGGACTGCGACCTGGCCGCGGCCCGCCGGGCCGGCAGTGCGGATCTCGGCGGACACCGCTACAGCACCACCGACCGACTCGCCGAGAGCTGCTATCCGCGGAACGGCCGCGCCACCCTGCTGCGCCTCCACTCGCCATCCCGCGGCGACACCGTCCTCCTCGGGACGACCGATCCCCTCCGCAACGAACACTTCGACCACCACGGCAACGCCTCCCTGGCCCTCCAACTCCTCGGACCGCATCCACAGCTCCTCTGGTACCTCCCCTCCGACAGCGGTGCGGCTCCCTCCGACGACCAGGCGCGCAGTTTCTTCGACCTGCTGCCCGGCGGCTGGTCCTGGGCGGCTGTACAACTCGCCGTCGCGGCCCTCCTCGCCGCTTTGTGGAGGGCACGGCGGCTGGGCCCGCTCGTCACCGAACAGCTCCCGGTCGCTGTGCCCGCGGCCGAGACGACAGAGGGAAGATCCCGCCTCTACCGCAAAGCCAATGACCGCGGGCACGCGGCCGACTCCCTCCGCACCTCCTGCCGCGCCCGGCTCGCCCTCCTGGCCGGGGTGCCTCGCGCGCAGGCGCACGACCGCGAGGTCCTCGTCCCTGCCCTGGCCTCACGACCAGTGCACCGCGCATCACCCGAACCGGGTGAACCGGCATACGACGAGGCCAGGATCCGCTCCCTCCTCTTCGGCTCCCCTCCTCCGAACGACGCCGCGCTGCTCCATCTCGCGGACGAACTCGACCATCTCGAAGAACTCTTCGCCCCCTCCGGCCCCCAGCAGCACCGTCGAAGGGCAGACAAGGACATCACCCAGTGAGCACCCCCTCCGCAGACAGCGCCCGCAGCGCCCTCGAAGCCCTCCGTGAGGAAATCTCCAAGGCTGTCGTAGGACAGGACGCCGCAGTCACCGGCCTCGTCATCGCCCTGCTGTGCCGAGGGCACGTTCTACTCGAGGGCGTGCCAGGCGTCGCCAAGACACTCCTGGTGCGCACGCTGGCGGCAGCACTCGAACTCGACACCAAGCGGGTTCAGTTCACACCGGACCTGATGCCCGGCGATGTCACCGGATCACTGATCTACGACTCGCGCGCTGCCACGTTCTCCTTCCAGCCCGGCCCGGTGTTCACCAACCTCCTGCTCGCCGACGAAATCAACCGCACTCCTCCCAAGACGCAGGCGTCCCTGTTGGAAGCGATGGAAGAACACCAGGTCTCTGTCGACGGCCGACCTCATCCGCTTCCCCAGCCCTTCCTGGTCGCCGCCACCCAGAACCCCGTCGAGTACGAGGGGACCTATCCCCTGCCCGAAGCCCAGCTCGACCGCTTCCTGCTCAAACTGAACATCCCGCTGCCCTCGCGGGAAACCGAACTCGATGTACTCACCCGGCACGCCGAGGGCTTCGACCCCCGGGACCTGGCCGCCGTGGGCGTACGCCCCGTCGCGGGCCCCGCCGAGATCGAAGCCGCGCGCGCAGCCGTCGCCCGGACCACCGTGTCCTCCGACGTCACCGGCTATGTCGTCGATATCTGCCGTGCCACCCGCGATTCCCCCTCGCTCTCCCTCGGGGTTTCCCCCCGAGGCGCTACCGCTCTGCTCTCCGCCGCCCGCGCCTGGGCCTGGCTCACCGGTCGCGACTACGTCACGCCGGACGACGTGAAGGCGTTCGCCCCGCCTGCACTCCGACACCGCGTCCGGCTACGGCCCGAGGCCGAGATGGAAGGTGTCACCTCTGACAGCGTGCTGCACTCCGTTCTGACCCACACCCCAGTCCCCCGCTGAGAATCCGGGATTCCACCATGGCCCTCACAGGCAGAACGGCCCTGGCAGCCGGCCTGGCCACACTCATCGTGGGCCTCCTGCTGCCCAGTTGGACCGGGATCCTCGCCGTCGAACTTCCCCTGCTGATTGCCATCGTGGCCGACCTTCTCCTGGCAGCGCCAGTGAGTCAGCTCCTGTTCACCCGAAGCGGTGACACCTCAGTTCGACTCGGCGAACAGGCACTCGTCTCTCTCCTCGTCACGAATCCCAGTGGTCGCATCCTGCACGCGCATCTCCGCGACGCCTGGCCGCCCAGCAGTTGGCCGCAGGACATCTCCGACCACGCGGGCCGCCATACGCTCCGCGTGCCCCCGGGAGAACGGCGCCGGGTCACCACCCGGCTCCAGCCCACCCGCCGCGGAGACCGCGAAGCGGTACGTGTCACGGTCCGTTCCCGCGGCCCCCTGGGGCTCGCCGCACGCCAGGGGCATCACGAGGTCTCCTGGACTGTCCGTGTCCTTCCCGCCTTCCCCAGTCGGAGACTCCTTCCGGGCAAACTGGCCCGCCTCCGCGAACTCGACGGCCGCACCAGCATCCTGACGAGCGGCGAGGGGACGGAGTTCGACAGTCTGCGGGACTACGCGCCCGGAGACGACACCCGTTCCATCGACTGGCGTGCCACGGCGCGCCGTGCGGAGGTGGCCGTCCGGACCTGGCGGCCCGAGCGGGACCGCCGGATCCTGCTCGTCCTCGACACGGGCCGCACCTCGGCGGGCCGAGTCGGTGACGTCCCCCGCCTGGATGTGGCCATGGACGCAGCACTGCTCCTCGCCGCCTCGGCCGTCCGCGCCGGCGACCGCGTCGACATGCTCGCCCATGACCGTGCCACCAGGACGAGCGTCATCGGCCGCGCCGGTACCGACGCTCTGCCCGCGCTCGTAGCCGCCATGGCTCCTCTCGAGCCCGCTCTCACGGAATCCGACCTGCGCGCTCTGGCGGCGAGGGCCCTCCGTGCCACACCCAGCGGGTCGCTCCTGGTTCTCCTGACCGGGCTCGACCGGGCACCGGTCGACGCGGGGCTGCTGCCTGCTCTGCCGCTCCTCACCCGACGCCACACCGTTCTCGTCGCCTCGGTATCCGATCCCCGCATCGAGGAGATGGCGCGCGGACGGGGCACTCTCGACGCGGTGTACGGTGCGGCGGCCGCAGCACAGGCGCTTGCGGAACGGCAGGAGACGGCAGAGCGTCTGCGCCGGCATGGCGTGACTGTCGTGGACGAGCCCCCGTCCCGTCTCGCCTCCGCGCTGACCGACGCGTATCTCTCCCTCAAAGCCGCGGGACGGCTGTGAACAGTGGGCAAGGGGCCTATCGGCTCCGGTCGATCTCCGGACACTGGACGATGGGTGCTCCCTGGGAGCTCGTAACAGGATGTTGTTGAAGGTGTCCTTGCAGGGCACGGTGGTGTGGGTGTTTCGCCCCACACCACCGGAGCCGATGCCCGGCTCCGCCCTCAGGTTTGACTGAAGGTGCGTCGGTAGGCGCCCGGGGTGGTGCCGAGATGTGCCCGGAAGCGGCGGCGCAGGTTGACTGCCGAGGTGAGTCCGACGCGGGTGGCGACGGCTTCGACCGGCAGGTCGGTCTCTTCCAACAAGACGCGTGCCGCGTCGACACGCTGGTCGAGCAGCCACTGCCCTGGACTGGTGCCGAGTTGTTCGGTGAAGCGCCGGGCGAGGGTCCGGCTGGACAGCCCGGCGCGTTCGGCGAGTCGGTCGAGGGTCAGTCGGGTGTCGAGCCGGGAGGTGGCCCACTCCAGCAGAGGTGCCAACGACTCGTCCGCCTTGGCCGGTGTGGGCTGTACGGCGTACTGGAGTTGGCTGCCCTCGCGATGCGGCGGCAGGACCATGTTTCTGGCGATCTGGGCCGCGTACGCAGCGCCGTGATCGGAACGGACCAGGTGCAGGCACAGGTCGATGCCCGCGCCGGTTCCGGCGCTGGTGGCAACGTCACCGTGGTCCACGAAGAGCACGTCCCGCTCGAGAAGCACCTGGGGGAAGGTGGCGGCGAGTTGGGTGGTGTGGCGCCAGTGAGTGGTGGCGCGGCGGCCGTCCAGCAGTCCGGCCTGGGCGAGGATGAAGGCTCCCGTGCAGATGGCGACGATCCTCGCCCCGCGGCGGTGGGCAGCCCGCAGTGCCGCGGTGACTGCTGGTGGCGCGGGGGCGCCGGGCGGCTGCCAGCCGGGCACGATCACGGTGTCCGCCTGCTCCAGGGCCCCCAGCCCGGCGTCGACGACCATCGCATAGCCGGCGGTGGTCGGCAGTGGGCCGGGGCTCTCGGCGCAGATCCCGAAGCTGTAGCGGGGCGGCCCGTCCAGTGGGGCGGTGCCGAAGACCTCGCCGGCGCAGGAGAGCTCGAAGGGCGACTGAGGCGGATTGAGCAAGGCCACCACCCGATGAGAGCACATGGCAGGATTGTACTTCTAGGCGTCTTTCTGGACTCTCGGCCGGATGACCCGCACAGGACACAGTGGGCCCATGAGCGAAAGCACCGAAGCGACAGTGCTGCGGACCGCAGTCCAGGTCGACGACGAGATGGCCAGCTACTTGACCGCAGGGCGGCAGGACGCCCCGCCCGTGCTGATGTTGCACGGAACGTACTGGAGCCGTGTCTGGCTCCCCGTACTCGACCACCTCGCCGAAGCGGGGCTGCGGCCCCTCGCGGTCGACCTCCCCGGGCTGGGACGCTCAGGAGGCCGGCTCACCCCCGAAACGGCCACCGTCCCGGCCCTCGCCGACTGGGTGACGCGATTCGTCTCTGCACTGGACCTCGCCGGTCCCGTCGCCCTGGCAGGACACGACATCGGCGGCGCCGTCGCCCAGCACCTTCTTGCCCACAACCTGCTCGAGGTGTCCCGGTTCGCCTTGGTCAACTCGGTCCTCTACGACTCCTGGCCCGCGCCCCACGTGGCCCGATTCCAGGGCGGAGACACGGGCGAGGGCGTGCTGGCCGCCCGCCGGCAGGCGATTACGAGGGTGCTCGCCGGTATCGCCACGGAGTCGTTGACAGCGGACTACGTGGATCCGTGGACCGATGAGCGGGTGCGCCGCTCCTGGATGGCCCTGGCGGGCGCAGCCGACAACCGCTACACCCTTGACCTCGTTCCCGCACTGCAGCAGTCCACCGTCTCCAAGCTGTTGATCTGGGGGGAAGATGACCTCCACGAGACGGTGGAATACGCCGAACGATTCGCCGCGGAGATGCCCCGCACCACGCTCATCCGCATCCCGAATGCGGATCACATCCCCACGGAGAACGCCCCCGACCAAATCGGCCGCGCACTCGCCGACTTCTTCACACCGTAAAGATCCTCGAACTCGTCATGGGGTCACGTTTCGGTCGTCCCGAGCCAACAGGTCCAGCCCGGGACGAACCCAGTTCCAGGGGCAGCAGTTGCCAGACGATGTCGTTGTGGAGCCCGTACAGGATGCCCCGCAGGCACAGCCGGTCCGGTACCGACCTCGGACCGGGAGTCTTCTCGGGTCAGATCGGCAGCATCGGCTCGATCAGGCAGAAGCAGACGGCCTCCGCCACGGCTGTCCGCCATGCACTTCGTCTCCGGAGAGCGGGCCCTCGTCAGTCCGTGCCGACAGACGGGAGATCGAGCCCCGGAAAGCGGAGCGGCCTGAACGTGAGAAAGCCCCGTCGGATACATCCGACGGGGCTTTCCCCACAAGGAGTTCGGCGGCGTCCTACTCTCCCACACGCTCCCGCATGCAG